>DAIDIX010000029.1 GCA_027451645.1 Candidatus Dormiibacterota bacterium
TGCCTTTCTCGGGGAAAGCAGCACACCCGTGACCTACCGGGCAGTGGAGCCGAAGGACTATTCGCCAGAAGTTCCAGGTCTCCTGGATGATCTGCTCGCATCGTTTGGCAATACGCGGCGAGATTCGGACCTCATGCACCTTCTCGTGAATGCACTCACGCCTGCAGTGCTCCGGTCAAATGCCACTATCCGGGAACGGTTTGAACAGCTCGCAACGGCAACACCAGGAGTGTCATGGGTGATGTCAGGTTCTGGAGGCGCCTTCTATACAATTGCTGACAGTCCGATCTCCCAGGAGAAGCTTGCTGCACGTGCAAGCACGGTATGTCCTGATGTCTTTCCCTGCATCACCCTTCCAGGCTTCATTCCTTCCATACCGGGACTGGAAGGGGTGTGATGCGATACCATCTTTCATGTACACAGCAACTGGCTTGAGGAGTACAGCATGCCGAGCCGAACAAAGTCACCTGCACCTGAAGCAGTAGCTCCTGAATCGTGCGAGCATCGCAACCCTGTACGGGGCGTGCTTTCCCACGAGTATGGTCACTACGATGGTGCTGTTGGACCAGAGGGACTCAGGCGTACTATCACGTACTACGGTCCAGTTGTGGGTGGCAGGCCAATCAGTGCATGGCACTGTGAGACATGCGGGCTCCTCCGTCTGGACTACCCAGATGGACGGCATGAGGAACGGCAGCTGTGGCCTGGTCCCCAGCCTGGGCTTCTTGCAACTGTGTCGGAACTTGATGCTGCCCACGAGTTTGATGGAAGACAGGGCCATGTCTCGGGCCTGTCAGTTGAGGAGTCATTCCCTGCAGTTGAACGTATTGCTCGGCCAGCTTCGAGGGTGTGGCTTGCCATTGTAGAGACAGTTTCTGTGGCAGCTCTTGGACTGCTCCTCATCGCACTTGCTGTAGCAGGCATTGCGGCAATGGCTGCGTACTCGACTCCGCCTTTCGAGGGTGCAGTGATGCAGGTAGCTGCGATTCTCGTGGGGATCATCTTCCTCACCATTATTGTTGAAGCACTCATACGCCACTATGCCCATGCATCGCTTGAGGTGTACCGGCTTGCCCATGAGGAGAAGAAGGCTGCAGCACGAGCAGACAGGGAAGTGAAGAAGCCTGTCCAGAAAGAGAGCGCTTCTCGCGAGCTTCTACCATCGTGGCACTGGGTGGAGTGGACAGCAGTACCGCTTCTTGTCGTGCTTGGAATACTCCTGCTCGCTGCTGGCATCGCAGCTGTCGCAAGCACAACGACACCAGCATACGAAGGGGTGCTCATGCTTCTTATTGCCATTGACGTTGCTGCAATTGCAGTCGTCATCATTGCTGGCGGCATTGAAGCTGTATTGCTGAGGCGTGCTGAGGAGCAGGCGACGCATCACCGGAACGGCACCAGGTAGGACGCGTTTTCCGCTCATGCTCACCCCACCAGAACACCAGGACATCGTTGTTGTAGGAGCATCAGGAGATCTCGCAGCACGGAAACTCATTCCAGCGCTGTACAACCTCTTTCTTGAGGGTGCACTTCCCGAGGTGTGCACCATTATTGGTGCTGCAATCCAGGATTGGGATCGGGAATCCTTCGTTGCACATGCACATGATGCAGTTGCATCATTTTCGAGAACTTCTCTTGAGGAATCGCAGTTTCGCGAATTTGCGAAGCATCTTGCATTTGTTCCCCTTGCCGAGCATGGAGGAATGGATGCAGTTCGTGCAGCCTGCGATGCGCCAAAACGGCTCATCTACCTCGCAATTCCTCCTGGGGCAATTATGCCTGTTGTACATGAACTTGCACAGGCACGGCTTGTAGAGGGAACTTCACTGGTCATCGAGAAGCCGTTCGGCTTTGATCTTGCTTCTGCAAAGGAGCTCAACAGGACTATCGAGGCTGTCTTTCCCCGCGAGCAGATATACCGCATCGACCATTATCTCGGGAAGGAGACAGTACAGAATCTCCTCGTATTTCGCTTTGGCAACGCACTGTTTGAGCGCATCTGGAACCGTGACTCCATTCACCATGTCGAAATCACGGTAGGAGAGGCTCTTGGAGTGGAGCACCGTGGAGCATTCTATGAAAGTGTTGGCGCACTCCGCGATATCGTCCAGAACCATCTGCTTCAGGTAGTATCCCTTGTTGCCATGGAGCCCCCAGCCGCATTTACTGCAGAGTCGATGTTCTATGAGCAGTACAAGGTGTTCCGTGCAATGGAGCCACTCGACCCTTCACGGGTGATACGTGGGCAGTATGGACCTGGCGTCACAGGTGGAGAGAAGGTGCCTGGTTACAGGGAAGAACCCGGTGTTGCCAGGGATTCCCGCACAGAGACGTACATTGCAGGAACACTCCATGTCGATACGTGGCGGTGGGCTGGCGTTCCCTTCTACATCCGGACAGGGAAGCGGCTCGCGAGGCAGGATTCCCGGGTCGTCATCGTGTTCAAGGATGTTCCTCTCAATGTGTTCCGGGGCACGGAGGTGGAGGAGGTGAAGAAGAACTTTGTCACCATACGGCTCCAGCCTCATGAGGGGATATCCCTCGCCTTTTCTGCAAAGCTCCCTGGGCCTTCCATCCAGATTGATCCTGTCACCATGGACTTTTCCTATGCCCGTGCATTCAAGGGGACACCTCCAGAAGCGTACGAGCGTCTTCTTCATGATGCCCTTGTCCATGACCACACGCTCTTCATTGCAACGGACATTGTCGAACGGGCGTGGGAAGTGGTACAAGGAGTCATTGACAATCCATCGCCAGTCATTCCCTATCCTGCAGGAAGCTGGGGACCTGAGGAGGCGAATGCCATGATGCCGTCCGGCCACTGGCACATGGAGGAAAGTGAAGAATGAAGCCGTGCTTTGTTGGTGTAGATCTTGGCGGAACCAACATCCGTGCAGCTGTTGCGACGTCAGCATCAACATTTGCAAATCATGTTGCGGAGAGGACACCAGCTCAGGATGGAGCTGATGCAGTATGCGATGCAATGGCATCCGCAATCCTGAAGGCAGCTGATGGAGCGCCCCTCGGGGGCGTTGCAATTGGAGTCCCGGGACCGCTCAGCCCAGAAAAAGGTGTCGTGTTCGCAGCTCCGCACCTCAAGGGGTGGACGGAAGTTCCCCTTGTGAAGATGATGGAGGACCGGCTACAGTGTCCTGTTGCCATCCAGAACGATGCACATCTTGCTGGCTACGGCGAGTGGACTGCAGGTGCGGGAAAGGGTGTGAGGACCATGGTGTTCATCACCATCTCCACAGGTGTCGGTGGCGCTCTCGTTCTCGATGGGAAGCTCTGGTCAGGAGTGACAGGAACTGCAGGAGAGATTGGGCATACTCCTCTTGGTCCGAACGATCCGCCATGTGCACAGGGACATCCCGGGTGCCTTGAGGGAAGCGCTTCGGGAACTGCCATTGCACGGAAGGGTCGTGAGGCTGTTGCGAACGGAATGGAGACACGACTCAGGAATGTCCCCACAGATGAGATTGATGCAGAAGCAGTCGAGATGGCAGCCCGGGCAGGGGATGCGGTTTCAATCCAGATTTACCGCGATGCAGCACGTGCTCTTGGGCGCATGCTTGGCGGCATCATCAATCTCATCAACCCGAAACTCATTGTTATCGGTGGGGGGCTCATCCAGGCGCATGAGCTCATCTTCCAGCCCATGCTCGATGCTGTCTCGGAGATGGCATTTGCAGTGCCGGGAAAGGATACGGAGATTGTCATTGCAGGTCTTGGAACAGATGCAGGCCTTGTCGGGGCTGTAGCATGGGCGATGCATGAGTTCGGCTCAGTCGAGACCTCTTCTGCAGTTGTCACACATTCCTCGTAGTGACCCATCTGGCGGTGTCGTGCTGTACACTTCCGCTACATGGAGCCAGCGCCGATGTCCATACTCGATAGTTCACTCCTTGTGGCAATAGCTTTCCTTGTCGTCACTGCACTGCTGTCCATTCTTGTTGTGCACTTCATCCGCATGAGCGTTTGGGTGAACGAGAAGGGACTCCACACGAGATTCTGGTTCTTTACGGAGACTGTTCCGTTTTCCGAGATAACGCAGGTTCACGCACTCTACCGGTACTGGGCAAACGATGTGAACAATACGAAGATTGCGACTGACTGGGCAGTCTTTTACTGGACGAAGTCAGGCACACCGCACCAACTGGGCAAGCAGATGTATGGCAAGCGGTTCATGCATCCAGGATCTTCTGCAGCAAAGGTCTCGGATCAGCTGAGTGGTGAGGATCGTACTCTTCTTCTCCAGGATGTGCGGGGTGAGGATCTGATGAGAAGATATGCTGCCCTCGAGCTTGAGACGATGACCATTGACCATCTGTCAGCGACACCCATCTTTCAGGTCGCACATGCCCTCCATGAGAAACTGCCACTTCATCAGGGTCCTGACGCATTTCCCGACTGGTCCCGAACGGAGTCCGCTGGGCCATTTGGAGGAGGCATGAGTGGTGCGAGACTGCCGTACGCACACTGGTCATTCGATGGCAGTGCAGGGCTCATTCCGAAAACTGCAACAGTTGAACGATTCAGGACTGTGAGTGGAGATGATGATGACTGACGCATCAGTGGATAGCAGGGTGCACACAGCACGCCTGGGAGGTAATGCTCATGTCAGATGAGAAGCTTCCCCGCATGATTCGTCCCCATTCACCACGTGCACGGCTGATCGGGTATGCCCTGGGTCAGGGAGCAGTGTTCCTTGTTGGCTGTGCTGTTGTAGCCTACTTTGTTGCAAGTTCGTTTGCTGCAACATGGGCGCAACCATGCACCCAGCACGAGACTGCGTGGTGCCTTGAGACTGTGGAGAATGCAGTTGTGGTGGGACTTTCCCCTGCGATTCGGGGGGACGGAGAGGAAATCTCTGTCAGCTCTCCTGCCTTCTCGTCCACTATTGATATCTCACCCGCCCCATACCCAGAACCATCTAAGGGCGACCATGTGACTCTCACGGTATTCAATGGAACAGCAATGTCGTTCACTGATCACGGCATTACCCTCTATCCATCAGATGCTCCAGGGTGGAATCTCGGATCGGTGCTTGGGACAGTTGCAGGACTTGTGCTCGAAGCCATTGCAGTCAACGTGTTTCTTGCAGTCTTCCGGCAGTACCGGATTGACCGCAAGTTTGCCTGAGCATGCACACGATTGCCGGTTTCCTCCATCAGCGAGAAGAATGCGCATGCAGGGAACGGAGGATAGAGACTGGCGTGACTAGCCCTGCTCTCCAGCCCGCTTCAGACGTGGAGCATGCATCTTGCTGGCCATGGAAACGGCAACTGCGTAGATGCCGAAGAGGAGGCCTGTGTACACGAGATCGCTGAGGATGGTGTTGCGGAAGAAGGGCACTGCCATTGCGTAGCACTGCACGAGTCCTGACCACGTGTGGGTATACATGCCACTCCACAGCCAGACAGCGAAGTTGGAGAGGAGGAAGAAGCCGACGGACCCTGAAGGCGTGATGAGGGCAAGTTTGCCGAGTGTGAATGTGCGAAGTGTCGAACTGCTCACAAGTGCAATTGCGATATAGCAGCCCCAGACAGTCAGCATGATTGGCAGGGTATAGAACCCGATGAGCGCATCAGAGGCGACCATTGCCACAAGTGGAACCCAGACAGCATGCCGCTTTGGAAGGACTGCACCTCCGAATATTGCAATGGCTGCAACTGGCGCGAAGTTTGCTGGATGGGGAAGGAGACGCATTGCTGCTGCAAGAACAACAAGCACGAGAGCAATTGCAACAGTGAACCGTTTTGTCGAACGGGAACCTACTGGAGCTTCCATGTGATTGTCTCCTTGTTCGTTGTGATCAGATCGCTTGCACCAACAGTTGCCATCTTGCCATTGACGTAGAGTGTCCAGTATTTCGGACCGTTTCCTGCAACTCCATCAATTGATATCACCATATCACCAAATGAATAGTGCTTCGTTGTGACTTGTGCATGCTTCTTGAGGAGTACGAGAGCATTTACTCCATTCTCGCCGTGATAGCTGATGGATGCGAGCTCATGATGGGAAGTGGTGGTCGTGACATCGCTTGCAGCAGCAGGATGATGGAGCACTGCGAAGGCAATGCCACCTGCAACACCAAGGACGACGATAAGGGCAGCAATCATGGCTGCCAGGCGCTGAGCTGTCCGGCTCATGGTAAACCTCCTGCCTCCGCTCTCCTGGGAGCAGGGTACCGAGGATACTGCCTCTCGGGTCCTGCTCGGGACATTGGTGGCTACACTGTTGCTGGGTCGGACTTCGCGATGGCGTTACCGTTGCGGCACAGTTCTGGATTCGCACCAGATTCCAGCGGATTGAAACTGTGAAGATAGCGTAGCAGGAACGGAGAGGGAGCAGGCGTGCTCCCTGGAGGGCAAATCAGGAGGCTCCTCTAGAACGCTCCTGAATGACCTGTCTGCTTCTTGGGAAGGAAGGGAACGAAGGTGAGCGCCTTGCCGACCCGGCCAGCCCTGCCTGTACGTCCAATCCTGTGGATGTACGACTCATATGAGTCAGGCTCGTCGTAGTTGATGACATGGCTCACATCAGGTATGTCGAGCCCACGTGCTGCAACATCAGTTGCGACAAGAACCCTGAGTCTCCCCTCCTTGAAGAGGTTGAGTACCCGTTGACGCTGAGGCTGGGTCTTGTCGCCGTGGATGGAGTCCGCATGGAAGCCGCGGCGCTGGAGCTCGTCTGCGAGCCGCTGCACACTGCGCTTGGTATTCGCGAACACGAGAACCTTGTCGAAGGCGTCGTCAGAAAGATACTCAGTAAGTTTCTTGAGCTTCTCTGCCTGAGACCTGGTCTCGATGCGATCCTGCTCTATTGTCTTTGCGACTGCAGTCTGCTGGACGGAGATGATCTTTGGATCACGGGAAAAGCGGGGCAGGAGCTCCTGAATGTCAGGGGTGATCGTGGCACTGAAGAAGATGGACTGCCGGATCTTGGGCATCTGCTCAAGCAGGTAGGTGACATCCTCAATGAAACCCATGTCGAGCATGCGGTCGAACTCATCGAGCACAACCGTTGATGCATGCTTCAGGTGCAGTGCATCGTAGTTTGCAATGAGATCCCGAAGTCTTCCCGGTGTCCCGACAATGAACTGGGGAAGTGGCCTGAGGGAGCGGAGCTGGCGATCGATGTCCTGACCGCCGACATACAGGCCAGTGCGGATCTGGGTTCCCTTTGTGAAGAGTACGCAGTCGTCACGGATCTGCTGGGCAAGTTCACGTGTCGGTGAGACAACAAGAATGCTTCCTGTCAGCTCATGCTCCAGGATGCGGTGGATGAGGGGGAGACAGAATGCTGCTGTCTTTCCAGTTCCCGTATTCGCAAGGCCCACGACATCATGTCCCTGGAGAAGCAGTGGTATTGTTGCCTGCTGGATAGGAGTTGGTTCCACGAAGCCACGGTCTGCGATGTTCCGTCCGAGCTGGGGATGGAGACCGAAATGTGTGAAGTCTGCAATTTCTGCAGCTTCTTCTGGAGAGAGAACAGGCTGTACCCGTGGAGCCCCCTGCAGCAGAGGATTCGGAGTGGACATACCACGAAATGGGGATGCGGAACGACGGGAACGGCTCCTTCCATTGGAGGAGCGGGGTTGCGATGTATACATTGACCCTACCTACGCCTGCATGGAAATACAGGCTGCGTGTTGTTGATGAAACAGACGATCCAGCGAACAACCGCTGGAATGCGTCAGGCATTCGGGTCGTTCACGCTTGGTACATATGCTCAAGATATTCACAGTGTACCAATTTCTCATGCATTGTGCAGTATGGTGCGTTTGATGCGTTGCCCTACTCGGACACCTGAACGGGAAGAGGAAAGCTGCTGCCAGCAGTGTAGATCTGATGATTCTCCCTGCTTGAGAGCTCGATCGATCCTCTGCCGAGTGTCTGGGCCACTCCATTGGTGATGAAAACGCCAGTGTCTTCATCGATTCCCATCCATGCAGGAGGACCTGATTCATGGATCAGCTGTGCACCAGGTGCAGCAGTTCTCCAACGGTCGAAGTGCGGGAATATGGTAGGAGTGACAAATGCAAATGCGGAAACCCACTCTGGTGGAGTGGAGCGGTCCCGCAGTGCCCGGATGTTTTTCGCAATGCTCCCTCCGAGAACCATGGCACCTGCAGAACTTCCTGCAAGGATGCTCCCAGTGCGAATGCGTGAAACGATGCTCCTCCAGAGACGTGAGCCGGAAAGTGTGTCGTGGAGGTAGTTGGGATCACCACCAGAAAGGTAAATGAGGTCTGCATTTCCAACAGCACTGTCCCATGCGGGGTCATCAGCATCATGCCGTGTGAAAGCGGGCACGCCGGCAACATTGATGCCGAGTGGTGCATAGTGGCGCTCTGCCATCGTGATCCACTTTGCTGCATCCGGTTCCTGCCCTGCAGCAGTGGGAATGACAGCTACCGAGTGCACTCCAGCAGCATCCCGCAGCATCGTGTCAATGGGGAGCACAGCAGCAGTGAACTCACCTGAACCCATGAGAAGAAGCCGTGGGGAGCCAGTCATCACAGGGTCCGCTTCGTTGACCCGTAAGCATCGAGTTCGTGCATCACGGAGTCATCGAGGGTGAAACCGAAGACATCTGCATTCGTACCGATGTGGGACTCCTGGGACGATTTCGGTATCACGATGAAGTCATGTTGAAGTGCCCAGCGGATGAGAACCTGTGCTGGCGACACATGGTATGACTCTGCGATGTCCTGGAGTCGCCTGTCATCAAGATGCTTGCCACGGGTGAGGGGACTGTACGCCTCGACCGCAATGCCGTGATCCTGGCAGTAGGAGATGAGTTCCCAATTGCAGTGGTATGGACTGAGATGGATCTGGTTAACCTGTGGAAGGATTGAACACGACTTCCGTATCGCTTCGAGCTGGGAGATTCCATGGTTGCTTACGCCAATTGCACGTACCCTGCCTTCGTGGTAGAGCCGTTCCATCCGCTTCCAGGTTGATACCACAAGTCCTGGAGGAGGGAAATGCACAAGATAGAGATCAATGATGTCGAGGCCCAGGCGTGCACGACTTGCCTCGAAGGCATGTCCGACTCGGAGGGCATCGACTGGAAAAAGCTTTGTCGTAATCCACACCTCATCGCGAGCAACACTGTGATCCCGCACTGCAGCTCCCACGCTCTGTTCATTGCGGTAGATCCGTGCTGTATCGATGTGCCTATATCCAGCATCGAGTGCCCACTGGACTGCCCTGTATGCAGGATCGCCTTCGGGGATCTGCCACACACCAAGGCCGAGCCGGGGCATGCGGGTGCCATTGTTGAGGGAAAGGGTTGAGGAGAGAGTGAGCATTGGTGTGGAACTTCCTATTCGACGTGATTGGGGACGCGCATTTCTACGATACCGGGGAACGTGGGTAGTATGTCCTGCTGTGCTGTGCTGTGCGCACAGGGTGCATCTCTTCGTGACTGGAGTGACCGCAGCTATGCCAGGGGATGCTGGGGGAAGTACGGAGAGGGTAATGCCTCATTCCCTGCATGTGCTCGCGACTGCACCCGTGGGATCTGGTTGGGGAGGCAGGATTCGAACCTGCGGATGGCGGATCCAAAGTCCGCTGCCTTACCACTTGGCGACTCCCCAAGGGGGACGGAGTATCGACCCCATGATACGGGTTTCTTCCCTCGACATCCATTCCACTGAAAACCTGCCTGGCATCGCCCGGGGTGGAGAACTTCGTATACTCGCATCACATGGCACCGATGTCACTGCGCACTGTGATTCTCGCTGCCGGGCAGGGTGCCCGGCTCAGGAGCTCGACTCCGAAAGTCCTCCACGCCCTTGCTGGAAGACCGATTCTCTCCTATGTCATTGATGCAGCCAATGAAGTGAGTACGGAACCTCCCATCGTCGTGGTCAATGGAGCCCATGTCGATGTGAGGGAGTTTGTTGAGGCATCTGGCGGAATTCCCGTGATCCAGCAGGAATCCCGTGGGACAGGAGATGCAGTTCGGTCAGTTCCTGAAGAGTTGCGGGTGGGGGATGCCCTTGTGGTTCTGAGTGGAGATACTCCGCTTGTGACAGGCGAAACTGTCCGAAGCATCATCGACTGTCATGCTGCGGCTGGGCATGCTGCAACAGTTGCTACCTTCCGTCTCCGGGGAAGGAACTCGTATGGAAGAGTTGAACGAAATGCCGAGGATGGCACTGTCCTGGGAATCCGTGAAGCACGGGACAGGGGAGCAGATGAAGACGATGAGGAGCACGAGTACAATGCTGGCCTCTACTGCTTTGATCCCCACCTCCCCTTTCCTGCACTCGAGAAACTTACTCCCGACAATGCCCAGGGCGAATACTACCTCTCGGACGTGATTGGACTGCTTGTTTCCCATGGGGTGGGGACCTTCGTGCTTGACGATGCGGAGGAACTTGCCGGCATCAATGATCAGAAGGATTTTGCCACGGTTGAGCGGTGCATGAGACAGCGGATTGCGGACAGGCTCATGGACAGTGGAGTCCATCTTGCGGATCCTGCAACTACATACTGCGACTCCACTGTCGAGATCGCAGCAGGAACTACCCTGCAGCCAGGGTGCGTCATCCGTGGAAGAACGACCATCGGCTCACGCTGCGAGATTGGTCCGTATGCGCAGCTGCGGGATATGACTGTCGGGAATGACTGTACCATTGGCAGTTCCACACTAGAGTCGTCCCAGATCGGATCCGGTGTGACAATTGGCCAGTACTGCAGAGTGCGGCCAGGATGCACCATCGATGACGGGGCATATCTTGGGACTGCTGCAGAGGTGAAAAATGCGCATATCGGCATGAGGAGCTTCATCAGCCATTTCTCCTGTGTCCTCGATGCAGAAGTGGGGTGCGATGTGAATGTCGGTGCAGGAACAGTCACCTGCAACTTTGACGGGACATCAAAGCATCGTACAATCATGGGAGACGGAGCATTTATCGGGAGTGACAGCATTCTCGTCGCTCCGCTTGTCATCGGGAAGCATGCCTATGTGGGAGCCGGTTCAGTGATCACCCATGATGTTCCCGATGATGCGCTCGCAGTCGAGCGAAACCAGCAGCGGAATGTTGAAGGCTGGTCACGTCGCAGGAGAGACCATTTGTCAATCGACGACCAAGGAGCTACCCCCACACCACTGGAGCCTACATCATGAATATCGGTAATCCATACGGCGAACTCATGCTCCTTGCTGGGAGCGGCAATCATATCCTTGGAGAACGCATTGCAGGAGAGCTTGGTGTGGAGCTTGCACCACTTGAGGTTGCCCACTTTGCTGATGGGGAACTCAACATCAAGATCTCTGAATCTGTCCGGGGATACGATGTCTTCCTCATCCAGCCGACTTGCTTTCCTGTGAATGAGAACTACATGGAGCTCTTTCTTGTCCTTGATGGACTCCGGAGGGCATCCGCATCACGGATCACGACTGTCATGCCGTACTACGGCTACCAGCGGAAGGAGAAGAAGACACAGCCCAGGGATCCCATCAGTGCAAAGCTTGTTGCGAATGTGATCGAGCTTGCAGGCTCGAACAGGGCAATGCTCGTTGATGTCCATGCGGAAGCGATCCAGGGCTTCTTCGACATTCCTGTCGATCACCTCACTGCTGTGAAGACTCTCGCCCAGCATGTGCGGGAACGCCATGCAGGGAAACCAATCACTGTTGTCTCACCGGATGCTGGTGGTGCACAGCGTGCACGGACACTTGCGAAGTATCTTGAGGCCCCCATTGCCATGATCGACAAGCGTCGTCCGAGGGACGATGTTGTCGAGGTGGTCTCCGTAGTTGGAGATGTGGATGGCAAGGCCTGCGTTGTCATCGATGATCTCATTTCCACAGGATCAACATTGATGAATGCAGCACGTGCCCTCAAGGAACATGGTGCACAGACTGTTGATGTGGTGGCTACACACGGTGTATTTTCAGATGGAGCCCTTCAGCGGCTCCATGAATCACCCATAGACGAGATCTGTATTACGGACACAGTACCCCTGCGGGGCGGACCCATCAGCCCCGACGATTTTCCTCGGCTCCGCGTACTCTCGGTTGCACCACTCCTTGCAGAGGCAATCGTGCGAGTGC
>DAIDIX010000030.1:0-2649 GCA_027451645.1 Candidatus Dormiibacterota bacterium
ATGCAGTCCCAGTAGGGAGCACCATCCTCATCGACCCTGGACTCTTCGTAGTAGATCTTCCCAAGTACGAGAATATCCTTTGGTCCGGGAACACTCGTTGCAACAAAATCGATGACCTTGCCAAACGGTGTGAGCCGTGCGAGACGGGGCATGTGGAAGTAGACATTGAGATACTCCTCAAGTGCCTCGACCCTCAGGAGGGAAAGCACAGCGATGTTCCCTGTGATCTGGTGGGGCTGAAACGAGATAACACGCCGTCCTCCCAGCATCTGGGAGCTGTTGCCATCAGCAGCCACATCCACCACGAGGACACGCTTCCCGCGGTGGGCTGCATGAAGTGCAAGGCCTGCTGCAACAGAGGACTTTCCCACTCCTCCCTTGCCAGCCACAATGACAACCCGCCTGTCAGTGACAGTATTGGGATCAAAACTTGGCCGTCGAGCCACTGTCGTCCTCCGTACGAAGTTCAGGAGGCTGAGATGCGGCTTGTGACCTCATCAAGCACTTCCTGTGCATGCCCTTTTGCATTCACGCTCCGCCACTCATGCACGATGGTTCCCTCAGGATCGACAAGATACGTATTCCTGAGTGCACCCATGTACGTCTTTCCATACATGGATCGCTCACCCCATGCCCCAAGCGCCCCGATGAGGGTGTGCGAGGGATCGCTGATGAGGGGAAAACCGATTTCACAATCATTCACAAATTTCACATGGCTCTTCACGGAATCCTGGGAGAGGCCGTATACTGCAACTCCCTGGTCCGTAAACTTCGGGAACAGTTCTGTGAACTCATGGGCCTCAATCGTGCAGCCTGGCGTGTTGTCCTTGGGATATACATACACGACAGCCCACTGGCCCTTGAGATCTGAACTCGCCAGTGGAGTACCGGAATCAAGGGTGAGATTGAAATCGGGAAGTGGATGTCCGACCATCGATACCTCGGATGATGTCGTCATTGTCGTATTCTCCTCGTAGGGTACATGGACCTGACTCCAGTGTACCGACTCTGTCGAGAGGGGACCCGAGCATCCATGTCAAAGACACCTTCAGCAGCGCACTCAGCTGATGCTACCGACACGCCAAGCGAGAAGCTCACGATGTCGTTCATTGGCATTGCACTCCGCTTTCTTTCCTGTGGCATCCTCGCTCTTGCCATTGGCATTCTCTGGAGATATACCGTTGCTCCGTCACACCTCACGATTGGCGATGCACTTGTCGGAGTGTTCTCCCTTCTTGTGGGATTCATGGTGGGAGGAATAATCTGGTACATCATTGACCGAAAGAGGAAGCAGGATGATGCAACTCGAACGTTCTCCCTTGTCGTGTTCGTCGTTGTGCCACTGCTCGTCCTGCTCCTTGTCCTTGTGGTCTGGCTCCTGAGCCTCCTGCTCGGAAATCTCTAGGACAGCAACCTCACTGGCCTGACTGCTGCCGCAGGTGCTGGGCAATGGAGGCAACCTTCGGGATGTCCTGGGCACCATGGGCATGCTCGCAGTAGTACTCGAGATCCTCGACAGCCTCGTTCAGCTGGCCTGCCTGCCACCGGACAATTCCCCTGTCCCGCCGCTCTCGTGGCTCCTCGGGAAGAAGTGCAACGCATCGGTCTGCTGACCGGAGTGCAAGCTTCCACTGCTGACGTACTGCATAGCAGCCACGGAGGTTCCGTGTCATCCGGGCCAGCATGTCCCTGACACTTGCAGGCTGGAAGATGTGCGAGGCAACAATATCCCGATGCACACCATACTTGTCGACAAGCCTGTCGAGAACAGCGCCCTGATCGACAGCTTCTCCTCCGAGAAATGGATCAAACACGGTATCACCCAGCTTCACAAGAAAGTGGCCAGGTACACTGATTCCATCGAGCACGATGCCTGCTCGCCTGGCTACTGCAATCCAGATGATGCTGCACGCTAGCGGCACACCCTGATGCCGATCAATGACAGAGTGGATGTAGTGCGACTTTGGATCCGCACCCCCACTCCCCCGAAGAGGGAGGAACCGCTGGAGCACACTGTGGATCGATGCAATGATGCGTTCTGGCTCACCATTGCTCTCTGTATCGCCAAGTGTCTCCTCGCGAAGTGCACCACCACAGGCATTAAGCACTTCCTGGTACCGCTCGATCTCGAGATTCGGGTAATCATCGCATGACAGCCACAGTGCACCGTCAGCGACATCGCCGTCGACGCCGTTCGCACAGAGCAGAAACCGCTCCCGCGGGGTCATGTCGATCATCTGCGTTGACCCTTATACTGGATATTGTCAGTGGATAAACGGATCATGACATTGCCGTAACCATCACGGCCATCAGTTCGTTCTATTCTTACATGTTTGTCAGTCGTGACGGCGTCGTGTACCCGGAGCGATTGTGGGGTTACCGATGATACTTCCCTCCATTCACGATCCAGCAGACCTCAAAAAGCTGAGTCCTGCGGAATGTGACCGTCTTGCAAACGAGATCCGTTCATTTCTCGTCGATGCAGTCTCGAAGACAGGAGGGCATCTTGGACCCAATCTTGGTGTTGTTGAGCTCACCATTGCGCTGCACCGTGTGTTCAACAGTCCTGACGACACGCTCATCTTCGACACTGGACACCAGGCCTATGTTCACAAGCTCCTCACGGGAAGGCAGGACGACTTTGCCACA
>DAIDIX010000030.1:2659-11930 GCA_027451645.1 Candidatus Dormiibacterota bacterium
AGCACGGTGGCCTCTCTGGCTACCCGTCCCGCAGCGAGTCCGAGCATGACTTCATTGAGAACTCGCATGCCTCGACTGGTCTGAGCTACGCCTGTGCAGCTGCCGTTGCAAAGAGGATGTCCGGTGATGCGGGAAAAACCATCTGCGTTGTCGGGGACGGATCACTCACTGGCGGAATGGCGTACGAGGCACTCAACAACATTGGGCACCTCAAGCCAGAAATGGTCATCATTCTCAATGACAATGGACGTTCCTATGCTCCGACTGTTGGCGGTATTGCAGACCACTTCAGCCATCTCCGGCTCTCACCCCGGTATGAGGCAGCCAAGGATGCAGCTGGATCAGTACTCCGTGGACTTCCCGTTGTGGGTCCTTCCGCATACATGACTGCAAAGCGCATGAAGGACTCCCTGAAGCAGCTCGTTTCCCCGATGTCGCTGTTCGAGACCCTTGGCCTCAAGTATGCAGGACCCATCGATGGGCACGACATCCGTGAACTCGAGCGTGCACTGCATGATGCCATGCTGTACCGTGGCCCAGTAGTCCTTCACATCGTCACTGAGAAAGGACATGGCTATGGACCAGCCATGGATGACGAGATCGACAAGTTCCATGGCGTCTCACGGTTTGATCCGGCAGACGGCACACCATACGCTGCTGGAACCCAGTCGTGGACTGACATCTTCGGCGAGGCGCTCCTGAAGGCAGCCTCTGCGGATGACCGCATTGTAGCCATCACTGCAGCCATGGCCTCCTCCACAGGTCTTCTCCCCTTTGCGAAGGCGTTTCCTGACAGGTTCTTCGATGTGGGCATTGCAGAGCAGCATGCCGTGACGTTTGCCACTGGCCTTGCACTTGAGGGATACCGCCCTGTCGTTGCCATCTACTCCTCCTTTCTCCAGCGGGCGTTTGACCAGCTCATCTGCGATACTGCACTGCACCATGCTCCCATCACCTTCGTCCTGGACCGTGCTGGCATCACAGGTGATGATGGACCAAGCCATCACGGCATCTTCGATCTCGCCTACCTCAGGATGGTTCCCGGCATGACTGTTGCAAGCCCGAGTACTCCAGATGCGCTTGGAGATCTCCTTGCCACTGCACTTTCTGGCAATGCTCCCTTTGCCATCCGGTTTCCCAGGGGGACTGCCCCGATGGAAGCCACCCGAGTCCCCAGCATCCACGCGCCAGGCACCTTTCATGTCCGGACACGGGGAAAGGATGTCGTTCTTGCTGCACTTGGAAAGATGGTGCACGTTGCAGATGCAGCAGCACTGCTTCTTGCAGAGAAGGACATCCATGCAACAGTCGTTGATCTCCAGTATGTGAAGCCGCTTGCACAGGAGCTCAGCCATCTCCTTGCCTCCCATCCGCTCGTCGTGACTATCGAGGATGGCATCCGCGATGGAGGAGTGGGGAGTGCAGTGATGGAGATGCTCGTGGATGAGGGAATCTCTGTTCCTGTGATTCGGCTTGGCCTTCCTGACCAGTTCATCGAGCATGGAGCCCAGCAGCTCCTCCTTGAGGAGTACGGCATGACTCCCGAGCATGTAGTCGATGAAGTGATGGCCCACGTTGCGGACACGAAGGAAGGGCGCCTGCACCAGGCAGCCGGGGGCCGTTGACAGTCCAGTTACAGCAGTTCTTCCCGTGGGGAACGTGTTGGTACGATGTCACCGACTGTCCATCCCTCCAGGAACTCTTCCTCCCGCATGACGACCACGATATACCACCGCCCTGCCCGACTCTTTCCAGAGCCTCCCTCGCGAGCTGAGCTCCCCATCGTTGCACCGCCAACACTCGATGTGCAGCAGGGGAAGCTCCTTGGAATCATGCAGTCCGTTGTGCCTGTCTTCACGAGTCTTGGATCCCTCGTCTTCCTCTTCGCATTTCCCAGTGTTCCTGTTGCCATCAAGGCCATCATGCTTGTTGTCTCACTCATCAGTGTCGTGTCCGCAGCTGTCATGCGCATTGTGCAGAGCCGGAGCAACAGGAGCAGGAAGAGCCAGGAAGCACGCCGGTATCTTGACTATCTTTCGCAGCAGGAGCGGCAGCTGTGCAGTGACACCGATGCAATGCGAGCCTGGTATCAGCGGCTCTTCCCTGATACAGAAACCCTCTGGTATCTCGGCAGCCAGCGGGATCACATATGGGAGAGAAGGAGTACTGACCAGGACTTCACGGAAGTCCGCATCGGAACGGGCGATCAGCACACGAGCAGGGTCCTCAAGTTCGACCTCGGCTCGAATCCCCTTGCCAACTACGACCCTGTCATTCTCACTGCAGCCCAGCACATGCTGAGCAGATTCCAGGCGATTCCCGACCTCCCCCTCACTGTGTCCCTCCAGAAGCTCGGTTCCCTTGCAGTCGTTGGACCGTCATTTGCACGACTTGCGCTTATCCGGAGCATGCTTGCACAGCTTGTCACCTTCCAGGCACCCTCAGATCTTCTCCTTCTTGTTGGCACCTCGCCACAGTCCCGTCACGAGTGGTCAATGATGAAATGGCTTCCCCACATCCAGCAGGAGTCCGGGGCAGCCATCCCATACCCCAGGATCACTGATGATCCCCAGACATTCTCAAGCATGCTCAATGAGATTGTGCAGCCCCGGACAAGCCGACTCCAGCAGCGTGACCGCAATGCACCTCCCCAGGCAGAGGCAGGAGAACCCCACCTGCTCGTCATCATCGATGACTACGCTCCGACATCAGCGATGGGACGGCTTCTTGCAGTGGAGGAGCTGCTCAGGAGCGGCAGCCAGATCAATGTCTCTCTCATCGTGCTTGTCGATGCAGTGGCAAATGAGCCATCGAACGTTGCTGCCCATCTCATCCTCCAGGGTGGCAAGGCAACTTTCGAAGAGAGTAGTCCCACAGGAGTGAGGTACCGGTCATTCACGCCCGATGCTGCAAATGCTGACCTCTTCGAGCTCATCTGCCGGACACTCTCCCCACTCCGGGTTGACACGAGCACAACAGAGAAGCGGGCACTTCCCACAACGCTCCGCCTCTTCGACCTCCTCCATGTCGAGGCCCCATCCTCCATCGATCCGCATGCCACCTGGGCTCCACGAAGCCTTGAGGACACGCTTCGTGTACCCATAGGCGTGCGCAGCGATGGTGAGCCGCTCATCATTGACTTCAAGGAGGCAGCTGTTGGAGGCATGGGTCCTCACGGCCTTGTCGTTGGTGCAACGGGATCCGGGAAGAGCGAGCTCCTGCGCTCCCTCATCACGTCCCTTGCAGTGACGCACTCACCGGACACAGTGGCGTTCGTGTTCGTCGACTTCAAGGGTGGTGCTGCCTTTGCAGACCTTGCGAACCTGCCGCACGTTGCTGGCATGATCACAAACCTCCAGGACGATACGAGCAGGGTAGACAGGATGTATGAAGCGCTCATTGGAGAGCAGCAGCGCCGCCAGCAGCTCCTGCGCATGGCAGGAAATGTCGATGGCATCAAGGAGTACCATGCTGCCCGTGCAAAGAATCCCAGCCTCCCCCCCATGCCATACCTCTTCATTGTCGTTGACGAGTTCGCTGAACTCCTTGCCCAGCGTCCTGACTTCCTCGATCTCTTCATCGCGATTGGCCGCATCGGCAGAAGCATCGGCATGAATCTCCTCTTTGCCACCCAGCGGCTGGAGGAGGGCAGGCTCCGGGGGCTCGAGGGGCATCTCCGGTACCGGATATGCCTTCGTACCTTCAGTGCCCAGGAGAGCATGGCAGTACTTGGAACACCGGATGCCTACAACCTTCCATCCTCACCTGGAAACGGCTACTTCAAGGTTGACAACCAGTACACTGCCTTCAAGGCAGCAATCGTCACTGGCGCTGATGTTCTCCAGCAGCAGGCTGTTTCCGCGCATGCCACGGTTGCACCCTATGCAGAGTCTGCTCCATCGAGCTCATCGCGGTCGAGGGGAGGAGACACTGCGGAAATCTCCACAGAACGAACCGAGATGGAAACTGCAATCGACATGCTCCGCCTCCACGGTGATGGCCTCTTCCAGCCACCCCATCAGGTATGGCTGCCACCACTTCCCGAAGCACTTCCCCTTGCAGCTGTCCTCCCACCCAGGGAAGCTCTTTCCCAGTTTCCACCACTTGGAGTCTCTGTGGGCATCGTGGACATTCCTCTTCGCCAGATGCAGCAGCCACTTGTGCTCGACTTTACCGGTGTGAACGGTCACTTTGCTGTTGTTGGAGCACCTCAGACGGGAAAGTCGACTTTTCTCCGCACACTCATCTCATCCTTTGCCCTCACCCGGTCGCCCCAGGAAGTGCAGTTCTCCTGCATCGATCTTGGTGGGGGCATGCTTCGGGCCTGTGAAGCGCTTCCCAATGTGGGAACAGTCTGCGGGAAGTTCGACCACGAGACAATGCTGCGTCTCATCCGTGAGGTGGAACTCCTCATTGAGGAACGGGAACTCCTCTTCCGCGAGGCAGGTGTTGCAAATGTCCGTGAACTCGCACGTTCACGTCCTGAAGCTGCACAGTCCCTTGCAGAAACCTTCCTTGTCATCGACAACTGGGCACAGCTCCGCCAGGAAATCGAGGATATCGACACCATTATTGCACCCATTCTCACAGGCGGTCTCGGGTACGGTGTGCATGTCATCCTTTCCACGGGAAGGTGGAATGACATCAGATCAAACCTCCGCGATGCCATTGCCAACAGGCTCGAGTTCCGTCTCAACGATCCATCAGAGTCGGAGATCGACAGGAAAGTTGCACCCCGGCTTCCTCTCTCGACCCCGGGACGGGTACTCCTTCAGAACAAGCTCATCGGACAGATTGCACTCCCGAGACTCGATACTGACACGACTGAGGAGCAGGCTCAGGAGGGCTGGAATGCAGTTGTGGAGCGTGCACAGACCACCTGGACAGATACCCCCTCTGCACAGAAGGTCAGGCTCCTCCCAGCCATGCTTCCCCTGCGGGAACTTCCATCCCCAGCATCGAAAGACCAGCAGGGACTTGTCATCGGTGTTGAGGAGTCGCGACTTGCTCCCATCTCGTACAACCTCCTTGAAGGAGGGCAGTCACTTCTCGTGTTTGGCGACTCGGAGAGCGGCAAGTCAAACTTCCTCCGCCTTCTGCTTACGCAGTCAATGGCTACACTCACGCCGGACACTGTGCAGTTCGCCGTAGTTGACTACCGCAGATCCCTTCTCGATATTGCGGATGGTCCCTTCATTGCACAGTATCTGGCCAACACCTCGATGGCAAAGGATGGCATTGAGTCCGTCCGGCAGGTCCTCCAGGACAGGCTTCCACCCGCAACCATTACCCGTGAGCAGCTTGTCAACCGCTCCTGGTGGTCCGGTCCCGAGTACGTCATTCTTGTCGATGACTATGACCTTGTCGCCACTCCAACAGGAAATCCCCTCACTCCGCTCCTTGACTTCCTGCCCCAGAGCAGGGATGTCGGACTCCATATTGTCCTTGCACGGAGGGTGGCTGGCCTCTCAAGAAGCTCCTTCGAGCAGTTCCTCCAGCGGCTCCGGGAGCTGGGAACATCAGGATTCATCATGAGTGGAGATCCCCATGAAGGCATTGTGCTCGGCTCGCAGAAGGCACAGCCCCTTCCCCCTGGACGAGGATTCCTGGTCAGGAGACGGGATCGCACGACACTTGTACAGACAGCATTCGTCCCTCCGAGCCAGTAACCCGCGATAATGGGAGTGCAGCATGCTCCTTCATGAAGGTCAATCCCGCAGGAAGGAATCCAGGAGCGAAACGGACAGCACCTTATGGCCCTTGTACTAGTCACGATTCTGAGTGAGACAAAGCGGGAGGATCTTGCCCTCACGGACAACATTCCGCTTCAGGAGCTCATTCCCTCCATTGTCGACCGGTGCATCCCGGATGCACGGCAGAGGAATCTTGCCCGGTGGGTCATTGGAGTACCGGGCCGCCCGCCACTTCCCTACACACAGTCGCTTGCCCAGTGCGGTGTCCTTGACGGTTCACTGCTGTATCTTCGCGACACAAACTCGCCAGTTCCACCTCCACCACCACTTCCACTCCCCCACACACCACCTCCAGTCGCATCCACTGTGCCTGAGCTCAATGTGGATGCAGTGCTCGCTTCCCAGGCAACTCCATCAAGCAGGAGGATTCCAATCTGGATTGCTGTCTTTATCGGATTCTGGGCCGTTGTCCTCGATGCAGTCATCATCAGGCTCACAGGAACGTTCATTCCCGGGACGGTCCTTGCCCTCATCATCATTGCTGCTGCAGTGTTTTTCAGCCTTCCCCGCCGTCTCCTCGAACATGATGCTGATGCACCATCCCCAGCTGCCCCCCCATCGCAGACACCACTGCAGCAGCCAGCATACGATGCTGCATCCCGACCTGCAGCTCCCCAGTCCCCCTCTCCCCAGCTTCCGGGCTATGCTGCTGTCCCTCCACCCCAGGCTCCATCACTCAACGAGCTGGTGGAAAATGTCATCTTTGATCTCGGACGGCTCATGGCTGGAGAGAGTCCGGATCTGAAGTACTGTGCTCCCCAGGTGGTGCAGTACTTCAGCAGTCTTCTTGCCCCATCACGGGAACGCAGAGAGTGGTTCACTCCTCAGTTTGGAGGTACTGTCGATGTCTCCCTCTCCCGCAATGCAAGCCGTCCCAACGATCCTGTTGTCGCTACAGTGCAGATCAATGACCAGTCGATCCGGCATCTTCCGAACGGAGAATCTGTTGCTCCTCCACAGCGGAAGGTATCGCTGACCCTTGTCATTGACGAGCATCAGGCAACAATCGTAGATGCCCGGGTTGTCTCATCAGTCGGTCTATGGCCATGAGCCATTTCACCTCACCCCTTACCCGGATCGGGCTGCTTGTTCTCGGACTGGCACTGGCCCCAGTACTCGCTTCCTGTTCCCTCCTTCCCACCGTTCCAGCACCATCTGCTGCCAGTGCAGGTGCATGCCCGCATCTTCCTGCAGCCACCATCTCGGAGACCCTTTCCTCGACAGTGCACTTCACTTCCGGCACCAGGTCCGGTCCTGACTCGCAGGGCGGGTACTGTGTCTTCACTGGTGGAAGTCCAGCAGCTCCCTTCCACATCACCGTCTCTGGCATTTCCTCTTCCCAGGAACATGGGCTCACTACTGATATCTCTCTCGGCTACCAGTCAGGCACTGTGCTTCGGAATGCTGGCCCATCAGCAGTCATCCTTCCCCATCCTGGGGGCAGTGCTATCGAGGGATGCAGTGCTGCACACTGTCTTTCCATAGCAGCTTCGGGAATCACTCCCTCACCTGCTGTGCTTGAAGCAGTCCTGCAGAAGACCCTTGATGTTCTCGATACTGCAGCTTCACCCTCCGCCTCACCAGCCCCCTCGGCTGCTCCGCTTCCTTCACCGTGCTCACTGCTTGACACCTACGAAGTTCAGCAGGCTACAGGCTGGTATGTCACGAGTACAGCAGCACCACTGGCAAGTGAATGTGCATACAGCAACTACGACGACACAATGTCCGTGATTCTTGGGGTAGGCTCTGCAACTCCAAGTGCATTCACACTGGAGAAAGCAGCTGCACCCTCTCCCTTCTCCCTGAGTGTGTCTCCTGGGGTCGCATACGGCTATGTCACCTCAACCAATGGTGTCACTGTTTCCCATGCAGTGATCTCCTGGAAGACTATCGAGGTACGCATTGTCATTACGACAACTGAATCTGAGCAGTATGCCCTCAAGACGCTCGCTGAGGATGTCGTTTCATCGCTCAGTGCACCAGCTTCCTCCCCATCACCGAAACCGTGATATGGGTCACGGGGTACTGAGCAAGGGGGCAGATCGGGCATCTCCTCCCTTCGAGCATGTGCTGCTGTCACTGCATGGGCGGTGAGCCTGGCTGCGGCTCCTGTCTCCGGCGAGAGATTCCGACAATGAGCATCACGACTCCAGCAAGCCCCAGGAGACCGCCAATGATGATCCCCGCAAAACTGAGCAGTGCACTACTTGCAAGTTTCTTTCCAATACCTGGCAGGAACAGCATCTTTCCCGATGCACCAGCCACATGGATGTGGTATACGCCAGCTTCTGAAGCAGTGAATGTTGCAACGCCTGTGTATGTCGTGGATCCCAGAGTAATTGTCGACGAGACATTCTGGGCAAAGGAATCCACTGCAACAGGTGAACCCGAAGGCGCTTCAACCGTGATGTTCCCTGGTCCCACAGGCGTGGCGGACGACCTGTCGGCAAAGACTGTGACAAGGCCCGTGTCATGAACAGTGATGGACCACGCACCAGGAGCTGAATAGGTCGTTGCTCCCTTGAAGATGCTGAGCGCCTGCGCACTGAAGATGACTGCGACAACGATGAGGATGACCCCACCAAGGCATCCCGTGAGACATGATGCAAGAACAGAAGGTCCCCGCGGTTTCATGCGGACTTCCCGTGAGAATGGCCACGTGCGAAGAAGTCCTGGAAGCTGGAGATTCTATCAGGCATCGTAGTACAGCATGAACTCATATGGATGGGGTCGAAGTGCCATTGGCTCAACCTCATTCGCCCGCTTGTAGTCGATCCATGTGGAGACAACATCCTCAGTAAAGACTCCCCCTTCGAAGAGGAAGTCATGGTCTGCCTCGAGGGCATCGAGTACCTCTGCAAGCGAGCCCGGTAGATCCCTCACCTTCGATGCCTCTGGACCCGTGAGCTCATAGAGATCGACATCGACAGGTGCAGGGGGCTCAATCTTGTTGCGGATGCCATCAAGTCCTGCCATGAGCATTGAAGCAAACGAAAGGTACGGATTGCACATTGGATCTGGTGAGCGGAACTCCAGCCGTCGGGCATGTGGAGCATCGTTGTACATCGGTATGCGGATACAGGCACTCCTGTTTCTGGCACTGTATGCGAGCTTGATGGGAGCCTCGTATCCAGGAACAAGCCGCCGGTAGCTGTTCGTTGTCGGAGCAGCGAAGGCCAGAAGTGCAGGCGCATGTGTGAGGAGTCCCCCAATGTACCAGCGGGCAAGATCACTCAGCATTGCATATCCCTTCGCATCGTAGAAAAGGGGCGTTCCGTCCTTCCACAGCGACTGATGGGTATGCATGCCGCTCCCGTTGTCACCATACATCGGTTTTGGCATGAATGTTGCAGTGTAGCCGTACTGGAAGCAGACGTTCTTCACGACATACTTGTATGCCATGACCTTGTCAGCCATCTCCACAAGTTTCGAGAAGCGCATGTCAATCTCTGTCTGGCCACCAGTTCCGACCTCATGGTGGTGCACCTCAATGTCCACGCCAGCCTGGAACATTGCAC
>DAIDIX010000031.1 GCA_027451645.1 Candidatus Dormiibacterota bacterium
ATCACTGAGGATGCTGCAGCAATGCTTGCCAGCCGGTCCCGTGGCACACCACGGATTGCCAACCGCCTCCTCCGGAGAGCACGTGACTTCGCACAGGTGCGGTCGGATGGCACCATCACGAGTGATGTTGTCGAATCCACCCTTGCTCTTCTCGGCATCGATGATCTCGGTCTCGATGAGATGGACCGTCGTGTGCTGATGTACCTCTGCGATGTCATGCGTGGAAAGCCAGTTGGCCTCCATGCACTCGCAGTTGGCATCCAGGAGGAACCCGATACCGTTGAGGATGTCATTGAACCATTCCTCATCCGGCTGGGCTTCCTCGCACGTACTCCACGGGGCCGCATTGCCACTCGCAAGGGGTTTTCATACATGGGCCTCACAGCACCTCCCGATGCCTCATCAGATCCAGAGCCACTCCTCGCCTTTGACGAGCAGGAAGGGACAGATGGCTGACACGAGGAACCTGAAAGGCACTGAGGCGGAGGAGAGCCCAACACTTCTCGATGCATACAGATACGAGCTTCCCGAAGACCGCATTGCACAGCAGCCACGGGAACAGCGTGATGCTGCAAGGCTTCTTGTTGTGCATCCTGATGGCACATGTGAAGACCGAATCTTCCATGAGCTTCATGGGCTTCTTGAGCCTGGAGACCTTCTTGTCCTCAATGAGACACGAGTACGGCGTGCACGGCTCTTCGGCATGGATGGAGATGGACGTACAGTCGAGCTTTTCGTTGTCGAGCTTCTTCCCGATGGAGTGTCGAGCATCTGCCTCGTTCGTCCTGGCAAGCATGTCCATGAGGGAAGCGTTGTCACTGTCGATGGAAGGCTTCGTGCACGCATAGCATCCCACGCGCCACACCACCCTGGAGCACGCATCATCGAATGGACTGTACCCGAGGGCACAACACTTGCTGACTGTATCGAGGAGTATGGCGAGATGCCCCTCCCTCCCTACATTCATGACAGGAACCATGACACGAGCTACTACCAGACTGTGTATGCCCATGGGGATCCAAGCTCAGTCGCGGCTCCGACTGCAGGACTCCATTTCACGAACGAGCTTCTTGAGATGCTCGAAGCGAAGGGTGTAGGACATGTGACTATCGACCTCACTGTGGGCATGGGAACATTCCTCCCTATCCGGACAGAACACATCACCGATCACACAATGCATGAGGAGCAGTTCACCATCACCGAGGAAGTTGCATCCCGCATCAACAGGGCACGGAGTGAGGGCGGCCGCATCATTGCAGTGGGAACTACTGTAGTCCGCGTTCTCGAGAGTGTTGTCGATGAGGACAGCATCGTGCACAGTGCCACAGGATCCACACGTCTCTACATCAGGCCGGGACATGTGTTCCGGAGCCTTGATGGACTCATCACGAACTTCCACCAGCCTGGATCCTCACTGGTGGTCCTCGTTGCAACTCTCCTTGGCTACTCCTCATGGCAGCATGCCTACCAGTGGGCACTCGATCACGAGTACCGCTTCCTTTCGTACGGGGACGCAATGCTGTGCTGGAAACCTGCACATCAGGATCTGGCACCACAGTGATGGCACAGCAGCACGGGCCATATGCGCTCACCACGACAGACGGGGCTGCGAGACTCGGCACGCTCACCACACTCCATGGAACTGTTCCAACACCCACATTCATGGCTGTAGGAACGCACGGAGCAGTTCGGGCATGCCTGCCATCTGAAGTACAGGCAACTGGAGTAGATATTGTCCTTGCAAATACCTACCATCTCGCCTGCAGGCCAGGTGTTGAGCACATTGAGGAGTCAGGTGGACTCCATGCCTTCATGGGCTGGAACGGTCCCATTCTCACGGACAGTGGGGGATACCAGGCACTGAGCCTTTCGCATCTCTCGAAAATAACGGATAAAGGCATCGTTTTCGTTTCGCCATACGATGGCTCAAAGCTGTTTCTCGCTCCCGAGGATGCAGTCAATCTCCAGGAGCGGTATGGAAGCGACATCATCATGTGTCTCGACCATCCTGCACTCTTTGGCTCAGACGATTCAGCAATTCTTGACACAATGCACCGCACTCATGCATGGGCAGAACGGAGCATTGCTGCACACCGCAAGGAGGCAGGTCTGCTGTTCGGCATAGTGCAGGGCGGCTATGCAGTCCGCACGCGACAGGAATCAGCAGCTGCACTCGCTGCACTTCCGTTCGATGGCCTTGCGATCGGTGGCCTTTCTGTTGGCGAGCCACACGACCTCATGATTTCCCTTACTCGTGCTGTGACTGATGTCATTCCCTCCACAACAGTCCGCTACTTCATGGGGCTCGGGAGTGACAGGGAACTCCTTGCACTCGTTGCCCAAGGCGTGGACATGTTCGACTGTGTTGCTCCAACACGGCTTGCACGCCATGGAGTTGCCTACACTCCACACGGCACCATCGCTCTCAAAAGGGCCCAGTTCCGTACAGATCACACTCCACTTGTCGAGGGATGCCCATGTCCAGCATGTACAACCTTCAGCCGCTCATATCTCCGCCACCTGTTCAATGTCCAGGACATCCTGGCCCACAGGCTCCTAAGCCTTCACAATCTCACCCATCTTGCAACGCTCATGAGAGATGCCCGCACTGCAATACGTGAACACCGGTTTGCAGCCTTCCATGAAGAACGTCTCGCCCTGCTTGATGAGGGCACTACGGAAACAGCAGGGGAGGTAGGGACTCATGCCTGAGGAGTATGGCTCAGATGCAGATCCCCAGTGGACAAGGGAAAATCCTGGCCAGTATCTCCCGAAGATCCTGAAGCCGGAGGAAAAGCCTCCATCAGCCTGGCCGCCACTTGTCCTCATCATCCTTGCAGCCCTTGCCTGGGGTGAGGCATACAGCATCCTTGCTCCTCCTCACGCAGGCAGTGCTCCAAGCATCACCTGCCCACCAGGCATCCCGAGTCACTTCACGCTCATGGCAGTGTATGGCGGAACAGTGCTCGCATCGCTTGCCATCATTGCGCTCCGCCGTGCCAGGGGAGCATTCTCATGGATCGTCTTTCTCCTCTCGCTCTGCATATGTGCAGTGATTCTCATTCTCCAGACAGCTGCCCAGTCCATCTGCATTCCAGCCTAGTTTGCATTCATCTGAGCAGGAGGACTGCCTCCTTCGGTACACTGCCGTATTGTGGTACGTCTCACGAAATGGTGGTATTTGCTGGTCGGTCTCATCGTCCTCGGGGCGCTGTTCGTCGACACGTACAGCTTGACGTACCGGTATTTCGTTGTCCATGAACCACTTCCTCACCCACTGACGTCAAATCCGCAACTCTTCGGCTCGCCACTGTACATTCACAAGGGCATCGATCTCCAGGGTGGAACGGATCTCACCATAGCCATCTGCCTCGGGAAGAATGATCCCCAGGGAACAGGAAATGCCTGCACAGAGGGTGTTCCGGGTGGAAAATCCAACCTCGCAAATGTGCAGCAGCAGACAGTCACCATTCTCCGGAAGCGTGTCAACAGCCTTGGTGTTACGGAGTCCACTGTCCAGGCAGTAGGGGCTGACCAGGTCGAGGTCATCATTCCCGGCGTCAACCTCCAGGAAGCAGAGAGTGTAGTGGGAAAGACATCACGCCTCTATTTCGCAACTCCTGCCCAGGGCACGCCAAATCCGAAAGATCCAACGTTCATAGCTGACCAGCATGGACTGTATGATGCAACGCAGTTCACGAATACCCTGTACTACTACCCGGGCTACCACTGGAAGATTGACACAAAGCTGCCTGCAACAGATGTTGCCTCGTCAAGCGTGAACTATCCGCAGGGTTCCGCATCGCCTGGTGTGAGCGTTACCTTCAATGCACAGGGCGCGAACGAGTGGCATGCCATCACCCAGGCTGCCTACAACAACTACATCCAGTACGGACCGAACGATGCCCGGTCCCATATCGCGATCTTCCTCGACAACCAGGTCATCACAGCTCCGTATGTCCAGCAGGGTGGACAGTACTACAACACGGAGATAACGGGGAACTTCACCCTTCAGCAGGCAACGAACCTCTCCGAGCAGATCAATGCTGGCGCACTTCCTGCCCAGATTGCCATTGTGCAGTCAACATCCGTCAGTGCAACGCTCGGGAAGGCGACTGTCACGGAGAGCCTCATAGCTGGACTTCTCGGACTCATCATCGTCATCGTGTTCATGATCGGGTACTACCGCTTTGCTGGACTCCTGGCAAGCATTGCCCTCATCATCTACGCAGGAATTGTCCTTGCGCTCTACAAGCTCATTCCTGTCACGCTCTCCCTTGCAGGACTCGCAGGCTTCGTGCTCAGTGTGGGCATGGCTGTCGATGCGAATGTGCTCATATTCGAGCGCATTCGGGACGAGCTCCGTCATGGGAGGCGGCTTGCCCTTGCAGTTGAGACAGGATTCAGGCGTGCATTCCCTGCAATCCGTGACAGCAACTTCTCCACGATCATCGCGTGCCTTGTGCTGTGGGTATTCGGCAATGATGTCGTGAAGGGATTTGCTCTCACCCTCGGACTTGGAGTCATGGTGTCGTTTTTCACAGCAGTCGTCATTGTCCAGATCCTCTTCCGCATAGCGCTCGCACTTCCCTTCGGCAAGAAGCCGGAACGGTATGCACGGCTCGATCCACAGATCGATGCAATGCCACGGCAGAAGAAGTTCGATATCGTCACGTCACGCAATGTCTTCTTTCTCATTTCCGTGCTCATCATCGTGCCGGGCATCATCGCCATTGCTGGCTGGGGCTTCCGGCTCGGCCTCGATTTCGCTGGCGGAAACCAGATCACTGCAACACTCGCAACAAAGACCACACAGCAGGCAGTTGCCCACACCCTTACGAAGGAATACGGCTCACTCCAGCCAGCTGTCGAGCAGCAAGGGACGAACACCTTCGTAGTCCAGACCCTTCCCGCACCTGTCTCGACCATTCTCAGTGTCGAGAACACCCTGAAGACGACATATGGCTTCACAGAGACGAAGGGGCAGCCTGATGTCCAGGTTTCCACTGTGGGCCCGAGCATTGCGACCTCGACAGTGCAGAACTCCGTCCTTCTCGTTGCTGTTGCTGCATGCTGCATTGCTGTGTATCTCGCACTCGTCTTCCGGGGACAGCGTTTCATGTCCCCATGGAGGTTCAGTGTCACAACACTCTTCAAGCTCCTTCATGACGTGTTTGTTCTCCTTGGCATCTGGGCAATTCTCGGACACTTCACAGTGCTTGGAGATGTCAACAGCCTCTTCATTACTGCAGTCCTTACGTCGATCGCCTTCTCGATACACGACACGATTGTCGTATTCGACCGCATCCGTGAGAATCTCCGTGTCGGACCGAAATTCACCTTCGAGCAGATTGTCAATCTCTCCACTCTGCAGACAATGACACGCTCCATCAACACAGCGCTCACTGTTGTCTTTGTCCTTCTCGCACTCATCCTCTATGGCGGTGCTTCCATCCAGGGCTTTGTCCTTGCACTGCTCATCGGAATCGTGACGGGAACGTACAGTTCAATCTTCAATGCAAGTACCCTGCTTGTTGCATGGAATGCTGCAGACAGAATTCTCCATCCTCCGCTGCCTAGCCGAGGACGGAGAAATGCGAGGTCACTTGCGCGTTCATCGTGACAGATGATTTAACAGGCAGTGCCTATGATTTCGGTACAATGAGTGGCGTATCGCCATGAGCCAGCCGCAGTCCCCAAGCCACACCCGCCCGACACCGCAACCACACGGTGTAGCATCACCCGAGACAATCGGGGAGATCATTGCTCCAGCGCTCGCCCAAACTGGCGTGGCACTTCATGGCATCCGCTGGCTCCATGAACACCGTAGAACGATCCTCCAGATCATGGTCGACACGGAAGCAGGTGTCAGTCTTGATGAGTGTGAGAAGGTATCGAATGTCCTTACTGACGTGCTCGATGTCTACGAGATCTCCCAGAAACCCTATGACCTCCAGGTATCATCTCCTGGTGCAGAGCGCCCGCTCCGAACTCCTGATGCCTGGCTCCAGGCTGTGGGACGGAAAGTGCGCATCGTCTATGGGGAAGAAGGAACTGCTCCATCGACTGCAGAGGGACACCTCCTTGCATACAGCAGTGAGCTCACAACAATCGAGATCCGGAAGAAGCAGCAGCGGAAGCCACTTGTCATTCCCACTTCTTCCATTCGTTCTGGCAAGATCGTGGTGGATATCTGACAGTGCCCCAGCGTTCCCGTCCCCTCCACACACCTCTCCAGCAGACACATGCTGCTGACAGGCCGAACATCCTCCGCGCTGCGCTTGCAGACCTTGCGGATGGTGGCACGCTCTCCCGTCGCGAGATTACTGACATAGTCGAGCGTGCACTCGTTGCTGCATACCGTCAGCAGGTGAGTGACGATCCAGAAATTCGGGCACATCTCGAAGACGATGGATCGTACACCATGCATTCAGCACACCAGGGTGTGGACGAAACGCTCCTCCAGCTCAATGACAATGTCATCCGCCTTGCAGTCCGCTTCATCCGCATGAGCCTCGAAGAGCAGAAGCTCATGAAGGAGTCCCATCAGATCTCGAGTCTGATCATCGAGAAGAAGGGATTCATGATCGATGCGATTCTCGAGGGAAGCGAGGATGACACCTGGCTACTCAAGGGCGATGACTTCCTCTCACTGCTCCCACCGCACGAGCAGATTCCTGGTGAGCTCCTCCAGTCCCATACCCACACGAAAGTCATTGTCCTTGGAGCACGGAAGTATGCAGGGGGCATTGTTGCAATTGTCTCCCGGAGCCATCCAATGCTTGTACGACGCATTCTTGAGCAGGAGATCCCTGAGATTTCCCAGGGCCAGATCGTCATTGACGCTGTCTCACGGGAAGCGGGAAGACGTTCAAAGGTTGCAGTCCATGCGCTGGATACTGCAATCGATGCACAGGGTGCCTGCATCGGGCCGAAGGGCGTACGCCACCGCTCTGTTGTCACCCAGCTCGGTGGGGAACATGTCCACATCGTCACATGGAGTGCAGACACTGCGACGTACATTGCCAATGCGCTTGCTCCAGCAACAGTCGAGAAGGTGCTTCTCGATGAGGAGACCCATATCGCAACTGTGCTCGTTCCCCCTGGACAGCTCTCCCTTGCAATAGGGAAGGGGGGCGAGAATGCCCGGCTTGTTGCAAAGCTCACGAGCTGGAAGATCGATATCCGGCCAGCAGATGCAGGTATCGAGGAGAAGGCACCTGCTAAAGAGCCGTCATGACTCCCGTTCGGATGTGTGCAGGATGCCGGACACGGCGTTCCACCTCTGATCTCGTCCGGCTCAGACTCCAGAGCGATGCACACGAGCGTCTCGCTGTCGATACAGACGGTTCCCTTCCTGGACGGAGCGTGTATCTGTGCAGGGAACATCCCGAGGAATGTGCAGCTCGTGCCCACCGGAGCAGATCGATCATACGTGGTTTGCGTATGATGGAAGGTGGTATACCACTTGAAAGTGTGCTCTCTGCACTTTCTCATGCACGTTCAAAGGAGGAGTAGATCATCGTCACTGCAAACCGAAGAACGGTTACGATTCCATCGTCACTCACTATAGGAGACCTCTCGCGCCTGCTTGATGTCTCTGCTGCATCCATTATCAAGTACCTGCTGCAGAACGGTGTCATGGCGACAGTGACCCAGACGATCGACTACGAGACAGCTGCACTGGCAGCCGACCATTTCAATGTCGAGCCCGTGAGTGAGGAGGCTTCCCTTGAGGCAGGCACTCAGCGTCACCCACTTCTCGATCTCTCGAAGGAGGACCCTGCTTCACTCGTGTCGCGGCCTCCTGTCGTTGTCGTCATGGGACATGTTGACCATGGCAAGACCTCACTGCTGGATGCAATCCGTGCAACAAAGGTTGCGGATTCGGAGGCTGGGGGGATTACCCAGCGCATTGGTGCATACCAGGTCGAAAAGAACCACAGGCTCATCACCTTCATTGACACTCCAGGCCACGAGGCATTCACGGCAATGCGAGCCCGTGGAGCAGTTGTCACGGACGTTGCTGTCCTTGTCGTTGCAGCGGATGATGGCGTCATGCCGCAGACGGAGGAGGCAATCCAGCACGCGAGAAGTGCCGGTGTGCCGATCCTCGTTGCAATCAACAAGATCGACAAGCCTGGCGCAAATGTCGACAAGGTGCTTGCCCAGCTTGCAGAATACGAGCTTCTCAGTGACCAGTACGGTGGCAATACGACAATGGTTCGCACGAGTGCGAAAAGTGGTGAGGGTATTGCTGAACTCCTCGAAATGATTCTTCTTGTGAGTGACATCCAGGAACCCCGTGCAAATCCGAACCGCCTTGCTGTTGGAACAGTCATCGATTCCCATCTCGAACGTGGACGTGGCCCCATTGCGACACTCCTCGTCCAGAATGGAACGCTCCATGTTGGGGACAACCTTGTTGTCGGTGGAACCTTCGGCAAGGTGCGGGCACTTATCGATGACATGGGCAAGAAGGTGAAGGAAGCAGTGCCGAGCATGCCAGTTGTCGTCACTGGACTCTCCGATGTTGTTGAAGCTGGTGCACTTGCACAGGTCGTTGCAACTGAGCGTGAAGCACGGAGCATAGCAGAGGACTTCTCGCGGCAGCGGGCTGAACGCCTTTCCTATCCATCGCGGAGACTCACCCTTGAGGAGCTTGCTGCACGTGCCAAGGAGGGAGAACCGAAGACCTTCACCCTCATTCTCAAGGCTGATGCACAGGGAACCATTGAGGCAGTAAAGGGCCAGATCCAGAAGCTCCAGAACGACGAAGTCAACATCAAGTTTGTTGCAGAAGGAGTTGGAGCCATCACGGAATCTGACGTGAACCTTGCTGCAGCAAGCCAGGCAATCATCATCGGCTTCAATGTCCGCTATGACGACCGTGTGAAGCAGCTTGCAGACGAGGAAGGTGTCGATGTCCGTCTGTACGATGTCGTCTACCGCGTGACTGAAGATCTCGAGAAGGCAATCAAGGGTCTCCGTGAACCTGTCTTCCATGATGTCGAGATTGGACGTGCAGAAGTGCGCAAGATCTATGTCTTCGACGGGAAAAACTCCATTGCAGGAGCAAATGTCCAGGACGGGAAGATCACACGCCAGTCAACTGTTGCAGTCCTTCGCAAGGAACAGGAGATCGCACGGTCATCCATCAAACAGCTGAAGCGATTCAAGGATGATGTCCGGGAAGTTGCGAAAGGCTACGACTGTGGTGTCTCACTCGATTCATTCGACCAGTTTGAAGAGGGCGATGTCCTCGTTGCCTACATCAGGGAGCAGGAGGAGTGACATCCCGCAAGAGAGGGCAGGATTTTGCCCTCCCGACTTTGCCGAAGACCTATCAGCGAGGTGGGGCACGGAAGGACCGCATCGCCCAGCAGCTCCGCCGGGAGGTCTCCGAGCTCATGCGACGGGAAATGAACGACCCTGCACTCGCAATGGCAGCAATCACAACTGTCGACCTATCTCCCGATCTCAAGAATGCAACGCTCAAGGTGAGTGTCACTGGGGACAGCGAGGTGCGGCACACAGTCTTCCGTGCACTGCGACGTGCAGAGGGCTACCTCCGCATGCAGCTTGGACAGCGTCTTGAGAATCTCAAGACGATTCCTCACCTCAAGTTCGAACCAGACCGTTCCATCGAATACAGCATTGCAATTTCAAAGGCGATAGACGAACTGCACATCCCTGATCCAGCCACCCAACCCACTGAGGAGAACGGAGCACATGACCAGTCGAGCTGAATGGCCAACGCTCACAGCCCATCTGCAGGACATCCGCTCCGCGATTGATGGGGCTGACCATATCGCCTGTGTTGCCCACAAGGATGCTGATGCTGACAGTCTTGGCTCCGCCCTTGCTGTGACCCTTGCTCTCCGTGATGCAGGCAAGCATGCTGATGCAGTCGTGCCTGAGCCGATGCCACGCGGTCTTGCGCACCTCCCAGGCATTGACACGGTACTCGTCGAGAAGAGTGCAGTCGACAGACAGCGATACGATCTTGTACTCACGTTCGACTGCCCGACACTAGCCCGTTTCGGGGACAAGAAGGATCTTGTGGCACAGGCACCAATGAGCATTGTCTTCGATCACCATGTGAGCAATGACAACTTCGGGAAGCTGCATGTCGTTGAAGTTACAGCAAGTGCAACTGGCCAGATAGCAGCAGCACTCCTCACAGGACTCGGATATCCCATAACGCCATCAATTGCCGACAACCTCTATGCAGCCCTCTTCACGGACACTGGCGGTTTTCGCCATGAGAACACGACCTACGATGCGCTTGCCCTTGGAGCGGAACTTGTCGGCCTCGGAGCAAATGCTCCTCTCATTGCACTGAAGAGCTACAAGTCACGAACCCTTCCACAGGTGCTCCTTACTGCACGGGTCCTTGATGGTCTTCAGCACGATGCACGTGGTGCACTCTTCTGGTCAAGCGTCACTGCCTCAATGATGAGTGACCTCCATGCGGATCTTCAGGATGCGGAAGGCATCATCGATGAACTGCAGAGCATTGACACGATGGAGCTTGCTGTCCTGTTCAAGGAAGTGTCTCCGACCCTCACACGGGTGAGTGTCCGTTCACGGCATCCCCATGATGCAGCAGCACTATGCAGCAAGTTTGGTGGAGGAGGACACCGGCGTGCAGCTGGTGCAGAGATCCCGCTTTCCCTCAATGAGGCACGGGAACAGTTTCTTGCTGCTGCAGAGCAGCTCTTGGCCCTGGCAGTCGCACAGTAGGATTCCAGCATGCAGCACATTTCGCGGTCTTCCGGCATCCTGCCGCTCAGCAAGCCAAAAGGGATGACCTCCTTCCAGGCAGTTGCTCGTGCGCGGAAGGCACTCAATATCAAGAAAGTCGGTCATGCAGGAACACTTGATCCCCAGGCAACAGGAGTACTTCCGCTTGCTGTCGGAAGTGCAACACGTCTCACGGACTACTGGCATCAGCAGCCAAAGACATATGACTGCACCATCACGCTCGGCTGGACAAGCACGACAGATGATGGGGAAGGGGAGCTTCAGAACGAGCATGACAGCAGTGCCATCACGGAGGAAGCAGTGCAGGCAGTCCTGCCATCGTTTCTCGGTGCAATCCAGCAGCTCCCTCCGATGTATTCCGCAATCAGGCATGAGGGCCAGAGACTGTACGATCTCGCACGGAAGGGCATCACTGTAGAGAGGACTCCACGTGAAGTCGTTATCCATGCAATTTCCCTCACTTCCTTCACACCAGGTGCGCATGCCACACTCCAATGCACAGTGACATGCGGCAAAGGCACATACATGCGCGTTCTTGCACGGGATCTCGGAACGCTCCTTGGAACTGGAGGATATCTCTCAGATCTCACACGAACATCATATGGTCCCATACATCTCGACAGCTGCTGCACGATAGAAGAGCTCATGGATGCACCTGATCCTGCTGCACTGCTGCTTCCGCCCGATGTTGCCATCTCCTTCCTTCCCCGACTCGATGTGCCAGGAGATATTGCACTTCGTGCCCTCCAGGGTCATGATGTCTGGGTGACAGGAATTGCGGACATACCTGAAGGCGAGTGCCGTGTCCATGGTCCCCGTGGCGAGCTCATAGCACTTGGACTTCTCCAGTCCACCCATTTCACGCCAACGAAGGTGTTCAGTGCAGGTGCTGCTGCACGATAATCAGGGCTACAATGCATATCTCCTTTCTCCCGACACCTGCACAGCCTGAACTTGCAAAGCGGCATGTCAGTGTCACGATCGGCACCTATGATGGTGTGCACCGAGCCCATCAGCGGGTCATCCACTCTCTCATCAACCAGGCAGCCCAGGACCAGACCCACACGCTCGTTGTCACCTTTCATCCCCATCCCCAGGCTGTAGTCAATCCATCAGTCGCGCCACCAAAGACTCTTT
>DAIDIX010000032.1 GCA_027451645.1 Candidatus Dormiibacterota bacterium
CGTGAGGCACCTGTCGAGACGAGCGTGTCCGTCTGGATAGGTGGATGGAAGTGAATGCTCCACTTGCTGGGAAGCGGCACAAAGCCAAGCGGTCCCAGAAGAGGAAGGGTAGGCGTAATGGGCACGTAGGGAACACCCATCAGCTTGTTGAGATATGGCACCTCGCCGAGCATGGGATACGTTTCCTCAGAGCCAACGACAGAGACAGGGATGATCGGCACATGGGACCGTGCAGCAGCCTCGACAAATCCCCCCCTTCCAAATCTCCGGAGACGATACCTTTCGGAAAAGGGTTTGCCCGTGCCCCGGATGCCCTCCGGGAACACGAGTACAAGCTGGTGTGCAGCAAGGAGGCGGAATGTGTCATCTGGATGTCCAAGCGTCTGTCCTGCCCTCCTGATGAACCAGGAGAGGAATGGAGTGTTGAACATCCAGTCTGCAACGAGAGCCCTCACATGACGCCCTGGTCCCTCGGAAAGCACAGCCACCTTGATCATTGCTGCATCAAAGGGAAATACACCTGCATGATTGCTCACAAGCAGTGCGCCACCCTCAAGGGGAATGTTCTCAATGCCACTGACATCCACTCGCCAGTAGTGATCGTATGCAAACTTTGCAACAGGAAGGATTGTCTCGGTCCAGACAGGATCGAAGCCAAAGTCATCAGTCGTGTACTCGCCCTTCACCCTCCGTTCCTGAAGTTCTGCAAGTCCGGACCGCATCGTCCTGAATACATCGAAAAGTGCACTGCGCTCTTCGGTCCGCTTTCGGGAAGCGGGCCTCCGTGCAGTACCTGATCGCGTTGCCTTCCGTCCAATAACCGTCTGCTCAGCCACGATGCGTTCCTCCCTGATGCTCCAGCACCTGCCTTGCCATCTCCGTTGCATGCTGCTTCCCTTTTGAACGAAGGAACTCTTCGAGCTGCGCCTCGTACACGTAGGGTGTCTGCTCTTCCTGAAGCTTCCGGGTTCTATACTGCCTCGAGAAGAGGGAAGCTGCCTCCAGTGTTGTGTACTGTGGCTTTATGCCCCATGTCCGCTCCCAGTGGTGAGAGTCAACTGCCCAGCCGTACTGGATGAGACGGAGGAAGTGCGATGGAAACTGCCTGCTGAGCAGACGGAGTGCAGTTTGCACGAACACCTCCTGGCCAGCAAACGGGATGATGGGTAGCGCCATTTTGCCCATCATTGCAATGAGCTGGCTGAGAGGAATGACACCGTGCGGAGCAACATTGAACAGTCCACTCTTCGGCATGAGTGTTGCCTTCGCGAGGGCATCGAGTGCGTCATCCTGGTGCATGACCTGGAGTACAGGGTCAAATCCAAGCATAGTCGGTACTGCTGGCAGTGCAAGATACTCCGTCATGAGCGATTCGGAATCTGGTCCAACTACCTCGCAGAAGCGGAGTATGGAAACCTCAGTGTTAGGCTGCAAAGCCCTGAAATCGTTCACGTACCTCTCTGCTTCACGAAGGTCGCGCTCATACCATGTACGGGGTGTTGCAGGGAGGGCCATGCTTTCTGACCAGAGGGCAGGATTTTTCGGCCCACCACCATAGATTGCTGTATCGGAGAGCACAACAACATTGCGCACTGGGCTGTCGGTGCCTGAGCATCCTGCAAGCACATTCATCGTGCCGATGACATTCGCATCGTGAAGATGCCGCATTGTATGCCGTGTGGTATCACCGGACATGGTGGCATGGACGACAGTATCAATGTCGAGCTTCCTGACAAGCTTCTTGATGAGCGTATGGGAAAGATCCGACTGAATAATGTCAGTCCGTGCAAGTTCTCTCACGGGTCCGTTCCGGTCCACAGCAACAATGAGATCCACATCGGGATGCCTCTCAAGAATCGCTGCAAGGCCAGTTCCAAGAAATCGAGAGATGCCTGTTATGAGGATCCTTCTGCCCTGTCCATCGACTGCTGCCATGTTCCTTCCTCCGCTGTCCCTACGGGTAGATTCCCCGTACTGCCATTGCACTGGCCACCTTTCTCACTGCGAGCTCATATGCTGCATCCCGGAGCGTTTCCCTGTGGTGGTGCGCATATTCACTTGTTTCCTGGAAAGCACGGACCATTACTGCATCGAGCTTCTGTTCCACTTCGTGCTCAGTCCAGAAGAGTGCCTGGAGATCCTGCACCCACTCGAAATAGGAGACGATGATGCCACCAACATTCGCAAGAATGTCAGGGATGACAGTAATGTGGTTCGCTGCAAGAATCTCATCAGCTGCCACATCCGTGGGTCCATTTGCTCCCTCGATGACAAGTGGTGCCTTGATGGAGCTTGCATTATGTGCAGTAACCTGCGACTCCACAGCAGCAAGGACAAGAATGTCGACTGGCAGGGCGAGAAGGTCTGCATTGCTTATCTTCTCACCATGCTTTGCGTGCGACAGCTTTCCCTTTCGTGCCACATGTTCCATCAGCTCTGAAATGTGCAGACCATTTGGTGCAGTGAGAGCTGTTGATGTATCACTCACAGCAACTATGACAGCACCTGCCTCTTCGAGATATCGTGCTGCAGTCTGTCCTGTATGGCCAAACCCCTGGACAGCAACCCGTTTGCCCGCAAGGGTTTCCCCATTCAGACGGAGCGCTTCTCTTGCAACGATGGCAATTCCCTGGCCAGTGGCAGTCATCCTGCCCTCAGACCCCCCAATATCAAGCGGCTTTCCCGTGACGGATGCCGGTATGGAGAAACCGCTATGCATCGACAGCGTATCCATGATCCAGGCCATGACCTGCGGTGATGTGCCAAGGTCAGGCGCAGGAATATCCCTGTTCGGACCAAGAAGCAGAGCAACCTCTGTTGTGAAGCGACGGGTCAGTCGCTCAAGCTCAGCCTCTGTGAGCGTGCGGGGATCGCAGGACACACCACCCATTGCACCACCGAAAGGAAGTCCAACAAGTGCTGTCTTCCACGTCATGAGCATGGCAAGCGCACGTGCATCATCAATGCCCATTGAATCACGGTAACGGAGTCCTCCGATGCAGGGTCCGCGTGTGACACTGTGCTGGACCCGGAAGCCAGTCATCATCGTGAAGCTTCCATCATCCCTCTCCACTGGAAAATGGACGACAAGCTCTCTCTTCACACGCTCAAGGACGCATTGCGTGGAATCGTCAAGCCCAAGGCGCTTTGCAGCCTGGCGAGTGCGGTGAAGGACAGTATCGATGAGTGCCGCATGATCATTGCGGGGGGGATGGGTCGACGATTTCGGCGACTGATGGGGAGGGATATGTGTACCTGGCATAGCACCATCACCATACCAACTTTGCTGTCACTCTGGACAGATGAATTTTCGCATCTTCCCTGAAGAAAACCATGCATGTGCGTGGAAGCGCAGCTGCAGTGCAAATTCAGATGGATTCAGTGGTCACGGAAGCGGGTCTCCAGTGCAGAATTATGCATGGAATTTTTGTGCAGGAAATGCATGACATAACCCACAAGAAATCTTTGCTGTATGCTGAACGTACTGACTCTTTGGAAGCACTACAGGAAGGAGGCATAATTGTCATGCCTGAACGCAAGTCAAAACCACTCAACAAGCAGGTAGAAGCTACAGTTCGTGATGTGAAAAAGAATGTTGTGCGTGATGTGAAAAAGTCTGTACGCACTGCACAGCGCAATGCGACGAAAGCAAGTCAGAATGGGAATGATCTCATGAAGGCGGTTCAGGGCTTCGTCAAGGCATTTCCTGTTGCTGAGCTCGAAAAGCGCATGGCTGGCCTTGAAAAGTCTGTCTCCTCACTGAGCAGTGAAGTGCAGAAAGCGCTTGCACGGGTTGGTGTGATGCGCACTCCATCGAGTGCTGCACCTGCAGCTCCTGCACCACGGAAGCGTGGCCGTCCTGTGGGCAGTGGCAAGAAGAAGAGTCCGACTCCACGCACTTCCACTGCCACGACGACACGGAGTCGTTCATCTGGACCAAAATCCACTGCAACTACTGTCCGCTCGACCTCTGCCACTGCTGCAGCCAAGCCAAAAGCAGCCCCGCGGACAAAGCCAGTTGCAAAGCCGGTTGCAAAGCCGGTTGCAAAGAAGAGCACGCCACGTCCTTCTGCACCAAAGGTCAAGAAGATTACCCGTCGGGTTCCTGTCGAGACACCTCATCCAGACGAGTCATCTGTTGTGAGCGTGAACTAGCACTCAGTTTTGAGTCACATCGGTGACTGCGGCAAAGGCTGCAGTCACCGATTTTCTGTCTCCCGCCAAGGTTATGTAATCGTGAGGATTTTCCCATGCGCGTACTTGTCACAGGTGGTGCCGGATTCATTGGGTCACATCTGACTGAGGAGCTGCTTCGCAGAGGCGACACTGTAGCAATCCTTGATGATTTCAGCAGTGGCAAGCGTGAGCATGTGCCACAGGAAGCCACCCTCTCTACCTGCTCCATTGTTGAGCCTGCAGCACGGGATGCCATTCTCGCCTTCAAGCCTGAGGCAGTGGTGCACCTTGCTGCACAGATTGATGTTCGGCAGTCAATGGAACATCCGCTCAATGACACCACCATCAATGTGCTTGGCACTGTCAATGTCCTCACTGCAGCTGCGGAAGCGGGCACCCGTCATGTCATCTTCGCCTCAAGCGGAGGAACTGTATATGGCGATACTGATGTCATTCCCACACCTGAGGACCACCCCAACTTTCCTCTCTCGTTCTATGGAGCTGCAAAGAGATCTGGCGAGCTCTACGGCATGATGGTGGCTGCTCAGCACAATATGCGCTTTACCGCCCTCCGCTACGGAAATGTATATGGTCCACGCCAGGATCCTCATGGTGAGGCAGGAGTTGTCGCCATCTTCTGCAGCCGCCTGTTCAAGCACGAGCCTCTTGCCATACACGGTGATGGGAAGCAGACACGCGACTACGTCTTTGTGACTGATGTTGTGGCAGCAAACTGTTCAGTCCTCGACAGTGGTGCTGCAGGAATCTTCAACATCGGTACTGGGCTCGAGACTTCAGTCAATGAACTCTATGCCGTCATTGCCAAGAGGTGCGGTGGTCCGGAAAAAGCTGCGCATGATGCTGCAAAACCTGGCGAGCAGCGGAGATCCTGCATTGATATCGCACATGCTCGCAAAGTTCTCCACTGGACTCCACAGGTGTCACTTGCAGAAGGTATAGATGCGACTGCTGCATTTTTTCAGATGAAACATGATCTGTCGCATCAGCCTGCACACTGAGATGCATCGAGGGCGTATCGTGGTGAAACGGAGAAGCGATTCACTGGCCTAGTTCTAGGCTCCCTGTTTTTCAACAACCATGCTCACCATACTCATACTCATCATCATCATTGCCCTCGTGATTGCAGGGGGGATATATGGGTGGTGGTGGCTGTTCCGTTCCGCTCTCCCGCTGAAGACGGGCACACTCACACTTTCTGAGCTTGATGCACCTGTCACTATCGGCTTCGATGAGCATGATGTGCCGAACATCACTGCTGCATCAATGCATGATGGGGCCTTTACCATGGGGTTCCTCCACGGGCAGGATCGCCTTTGGCAGCTCGAACTTGCACGAAGGGTAGCAGGAGGGAGGCTAAGCGAGTTCGCTGGCACTGCAACGATTGATGCTGACCGGTTTCTCCGTCGTGTTGGCCTACGCAGGCTCGCCGAGGAGGAATGGACCTCCACCAATGGCGATGCAAAACTCATGCTTGAAGCGTATGCTGCCGGTGTGAATGCAGCACGTCGCGCTGCTCGCCGTCTTCCTCTCGAGTTCAGACTTCTCCGCGGACTTGAGCCAGAGCCCTGGACGCCTGTCGACTCGCTCTCCATTGTGAAGCTTCTGGGCCTGAGCCTATCGCTCAACTGGGATGTCGAGAAGCAGCGGCTCGATATTCTCCAGCTTCTCGGACCCGAGAAGGCTGCAGAGCTCGATGTCCTGTATCCCGAGGCAAACCCCACCATTCTTCAGGAGACTGTCCGGCATCTCTCAGGAGCGAAGCTCAAGACTGCGAAGACTCTCTTTCAGGAGGCTGACCGCTGGCTCAACTTTGGCAAGGGCGGAAGCAACTCATGGGTACTTGGAGGTGGAAGGACCGAATCGGGAAACCCGCTTCTGTGCAATGACCCCCATCTCCTCCCGTCTGTGCCATCCCAGTGGTATGGCGCACACATACAGGTGGAAAAGGACTTCGAGTCGACAGGCGTGACCTTTCCTGGAATGCCATTCATCCTCATCGGCCACAACAGATCCTGTGCCTGGGGATACACGAACTCCTTCGCGGATGCCCAGGACCTTGTCGTTGAGGAGTTCGATGGTCCAGGGTACAGGAGATACCGTACGGAGAAGGGAGCCCGACCTAGCAAGATCATCCGCGAGATCATTCGTGTCCGTGACAGTTCCGATGTTGTGGAAGATGTCATCGTCACGCGCCATGGACCAGTCGTTGAGCGCATAGACGCTTCAGAGAGGGGGAGCTGGAAGGGCCTTGCCCTGCAGTGGACAGCAAATCCCCCTGGAAGGAATGCGGAAGCAATGCTCCGGATTCAGCGGGCACGTGATTGGGAAACGTTCCGGCAGGCTCATTCCTTCCTCGATGCGCCCTCACAGAATGTCGTCTATGCAGATACAGAGGGACACATCGGTTATTTCACATGTGGTCGGATACCAGTCCGGAAGCGCAGGCCAAGTGGACTTCCCGTGCCTGGATGGACTGGAGATGCACTGTGGGAGCGGTATCTCAGTGATGCGGAAGTCCCCCAGCTTTTTGATCCACCTGAGGAGTGCATCATCACAGCAAACAACCAGATTGTCGGTGATGGATTCCCAAAGTATATCGGCAACGACTATATGAACGGCTACCGTGCGAAGCGTATTGCTGCCCTGCTTGACAGGCGATACCTCACACCGCAGGACATGAAGGAGTTCCAGCTCGACATCATCTCTCTCCCTGCCCAGGAAAGCATCCGCATTCTCCGGGGCATCACCTGCAGTGGAAGTGCAGAGACAGTCCGCCAGAAGCTCATTGCCTGGGATGGAGCCATGGATCCGAGACACGAGGAACCTGCACTCTTCGAGTGCTTCCTCAGAAGACTTCACGAGCATGCGCTTGTCCCATTCTGTGGAGATGCATGGACAGCTGTTGCCGGTTTCTCCCTCACACATCCCGTCTTTGGCTACCCGGGAAACACCATAGGACGGTTCACACCATATCTCCTCTCTCTCTGGGCATCGGATGATACGAAGCTCTTCCAGGGAATCACCTCATGGCATCAGGTTGTTGAACATGCACTTGCTGATGCCCTCACAGATCACCAGGCACTTGCAAAGCGAGTTCACTCGAAGAAATGGGGGCGCATCCACCATCTCACCCTCATGCATCCTTTTGGAGAGCGGTGGTTCCTCCGCCTCATTTTCAACATTGGACCTGTGCCGATGGCTGGAAGCACTGACACTGTTGCTGCAAGTGCCTTCAATCCCCGCGAACCATTTGCAACGAGCATGTGGGCACCATCATGGCGTCAGATCCTTGATCCTGGAAACTGGGATCTCTCAAGTGGCATCCACTATCCTGGACAGTCTGGACAGCCTGGTTCCGGACATTACCGTGATCTCATGAAACGGTGGCTGAAAAACGATCAGCTGCCTCTCCCCTGGACAACCACAAACGTTCAGGCAGCCATCAAGCGTACGCTCATATTGACTCCGGGCACTGTCTGAAGGAATTCCACATGATGCGAGCACGTCACCTTGCACTCCGCAGCACCCTGCAGGCACACAGGCTTGTCTCAGCAGCAGGAAGCGCACTGCTCGTCATATGGGCTTTGCTGTTCATCCTCCCTGCAGAAGTGGTGCATGCTGCTCATCCCAAACCCTCACTGCCACCACTTCCCACGAGCTCTACAACTCCAGTTCCCACACCGACAGTCTCCCTCTCTCCGACTGCGACACCTGTCACCATCCTGCTGCCATCTTCAACACCGTACCCGACACCAACAGTTCCTCCCACGGCTCCTCCCATTTCGACAATGAGCGCTGGAGGTGGATTCACTTCAAGCATCCCTGTCCATCTCCCCCCATCATTTGTTGCCCAGCCGTCATACAATCTTGCGGCTGTCCCGCAGTCCATTGTCCCGGGAAATGGGTCGACAAGTTGGCAAGGTGTGTTTATTGTGATGATAGTCATCCTCCTTGGCGTTGGAGGCACTGTACTCATCATTCGTTCCAACATCGGCTGAACATCGCACACGGGGGTTGCCCTTGTGGCTTCACGAACTGCGCAGCGCGGAAGTATCCGGGGGTGCTGCTGTGGCACGCTCCTGGCAGCAATACTCCTCATTGGCGGCTTTCTTTTCTGGAATGCCCATACCACCCCTTCGGGAGTGACCCCACCCACTGGTCCATCCACAGCAGCAACTGCTGCAGGAATAATCGCTGCAGTGGGAAGCTCAGTGCAGTCGCAGCTTCCCAATACTGGTCATGCCAGAATTGTGCTCACGGAAAGTGACCTCACAGTTCTCGCCCAGTCAGTCAGTGCAGCATCACCTTCTGGCATGGATTCGTCACTCCAGGTAACGACCTGGGACGGAAAGATTGTCATTGCAGATGTCATCCACATTGGACCGCTTGGCATCTGGCGAGCAGGCTATTTCACCCTCTCCTCGGGAGAAACGCTCCCCCTTGTTACTCCAACCCTCACTGCAATTCGGGTGGGAAATTTCAGCGTTCCATCAGGACTCGTGGCACTTCTTGGTTCGGCAATTGCAAAGTCAGATCCCGTTGCAACCCTCTTCCAGTCAAGCACCTCACTCGCTTCCTTCTCCCAGAGTCTCGACTGTGCTGCAGTGACACCAAATGGAGTGGTTCTCTGGGTGCATGCACCGCGGGTCGCAGCCCTTCCAGGACTCTGCTCCGGGAAGCAGTAGCGATTCATCCTGCCTGGTGGTGCAGGTGCCGCATGATGACATACCACCGTGCTTCCTCAGCAATGATGAAGAGTGCGAGCAGGCCAACGGCCAGCAGCATGTAGCCGTAGAGGGCATGGAGAAGCGATGGTCCGAAGAAGAGCCCCCCGATAATGGAGATGGGGAGCACGATGGGGAGCCCAGTTGCATAGATGGCCTGCGGAATGATGGATGCTGAGCTTCCTGGCGAGCCTCCTGGGTGACCTCCTCCGCTACCTCCAGAGGAGGACGCAAGTGCAAATGGCAGCGGAAGTACGCTTGTCGATGTTGTGGCAGTGGGACTTGGTGGCACCGTAGGAGTGGCTGTTGGCGCTGGAGTGGGCGTTGGCGTTGGTGTTGGTGTTGGTGTTGGTGTTGGCGTGGGTTTGAGAGTCGCTTTGATGGTGGGCGCTGGAGTCGGGGATGGTGTTGGCAGGAGTGTCGAGGTGGGAAGTGGAGTAGGAGTAGGAGTTGATGTAGATGTGGGAGTAGGTGTGGGGGTTGATGTTGGAGGAGCAGTAACAGTCAGTGTCGTGGTGCCTGATGATCCGAGAAAGAGTTTTGTGGAAGTGCCACTGCCCGTGCTGGAGTATGTCTCCTGGTATGTAGCAGTAACGCCATACGTTCCAGCAGACGAGAACGTGATGCCTGATACGGAACAGCTTCCACTGGCACTTGATGCAGTCAAAGAGCATGATCCTAAGGCTCCATTGTTGTCCGTGAAGCTCACCGTTCCCGTTGTTGCTGCTGTGACCGTTGCAGTGAGCGAGGTTGTACTGCCTGCAACAAGTGTGGAAGATCCTGTACTTACTGCTGTCGTTGTCGCTGTGGGCGTTATGGTCACACCAAATGTGGGTGCAGCTGGAGTGAGAAGTTCTCCTCCCTGTCCCACTGGATTCCCATTCGTATACTCCGGAAAAATCAGATACGAAGTTCCTGCATGATATGTGGAACTCTGCGAAAGTACAGTGGCAAGACTTGTCAGTGGCACTGCAACCACTTGCTGTGTACTGCTTCCTGTTGGTGTGACAGTGAGCGTTCCAATACATGGCACATTCGACGCAGTTGTAATGCAGATCGTGCCAGCCTGACTGTCATTCACACTTGACGTCTGAATGGGATAGACTGCCTGCACATTTCCATTGGAAATGCTTGCCCCGAGAATTGCAGTGTTTGCCTTGGTAACTGTAACTGCAGCTTCTGGAACTGTGCTGCTTGTACACCCTGTTCCAGAGGAGACAAGGCAGAGGAGTGTCGGTGCGGTGGGGCTTGTAGTTAGCGACGTCACACCAATTGAACCAGTTGCAACACAGTTTCCCCCAGATGCTGCTGCATTGACGGTGGGTCCTGCTGTTGACGGACTATATGTGAACACCGGACTTCCTGCTGGACATGAACCAGTTGCTGCCCAATACCATTGAATCGAGCTAGGGGTATGGCTATTCATCACGACAAATTCACCTGAAGTGGCAGTGAGTGGGACTGCACCATACACCCGTTCAGAGCCTATTATGCTGAGTGCAAGAATTCCAGACAGTAGCGCAGCTCCAGCACGGAGATATGCTGCAATCCTTGATCTATCCTCGCGCGCCATCTGGGCTTCCTCCTAGCGAGAATTGCTGAAGTGAATGTCCGATGAACGATTGGGATCGGAGTGGTCATCCTGGATGCCATTAATCGCAATCTCGGTACGGACGTCACCTACAGCTGCATGAATCCAGTGATCTATGCACTGCCAAAAATGGGGAAGATCACAGCGAGGTGGCAGTGGACCACAGTCAAAGCGGGCAAGCAGATGTTCGTATGCTCCAAAGTGCCATCCTCTTCCCGGAAGATCGCAATGGTTTGGTCCAACAGTGAGGCTGAGTGACCCAGTGCTTGCGAGGAACACGTCGTTTCCACTGTAGGATGCCGTGAGCGATAGAGTGCCAGGAGTTCCTGTAGTGTAGCTGCACGTGGCTGTTCCATTGACAAGGGCAGTATTCGTGCAGCCCTGGATGGCTGCACCATCTGCAGCAAAGCTCACAGATCCTCCTGGAGCGCCAAAAGTAGTGACTTGGGATGTCACGACTGCAGTAAGTGTGTCCTGCTCACTGGGATGGAGCGTCTGGAGTGACGAGGTGAGTGAAACAGTGGTTGCCACCTGGCCGACAGTGTCGCTTCCACTGGCGGAAGCTGTCGCATACGATGCATCACCACTGTACGTTGCCGTGATGGTATCCGTACCTGCAGGGAGGACACTTGTGCACTGGGCTACTCCATTCGCGATTCCAACTGCAGAGCAGGAAGAGATGGGGGTTCCATTGACCGTAAATGCGAACGTTCCTGTCGGTGCTGCTATGGCACCACTCGGGAGTACAAGAGATGCCGTTGACGTTACCTGCTCATTCACCATGGCAGGTTCAGGACTGATTGCAAGATTCACTACTGGCACTGCCTTCGCTATCGTATCCGTGACTGCTGCAGAGGTGCTTGCTGCTGTGGATCCGTCACCACTGTACGCTGCAGCAAAGCTGTGGGATCCAGCACCAGGAATGTACGTATAGGATGCCGTTCCTCCTGCAAGCTGCACTGTTGCAAGCGTTCCACTGCCATCTGTGAAGGTTATGGATCCCGTTGGCGCATCAGCTGCAGAGACTGTCGCAGAGACTGTTACGGACGTTCCGTATGTTCCTCCCTGTGGGGAGACAGACACTGCTGTCATGC
>DAIDIX010000033.1 GCA_027451645.1 Candidatus Dormiibacterota bacterium
GATGGATCTACCGATAGGTTCGCCCAACGGTCGCGGACTCCGGTAGGGGCACTGAACAATCCTCTTCCGCGTGAACCGTCTTTCGATTTATAGTTTGTCGGGAGTGAAGTGGCTGAGGGGCTTGCCATAGAGATTCGAGAGCGCCCACAGCTCCGCGATGTCGATTGCGCGCTCACCCGATTCACACTTATTCAAGAAGGAATGCGCCCACTGATGCAACCCGTACATTGCTCCCTTTGAGGCACTCCTTTGCATGGCTCACCATGCTTGGGTACACGCACACTGCAGCAACAGCTGGAATTCCCGTGTCATGGGGAACTGGATGCATTGCCTTGAGGCAGAGAGAGTGCACCTTGCCAGGAGTGTCTGCTCCCTCAAGAGTGGTCAAATCCATGCACCGGATAGCAAGGTCGAGAGCAAAAAGCTTTGACTCCTTCTTGATGGACCGCTTTGCAAGCGAGGCAGCCCGTTCCTCCGCAGCAATGGTATCGATGCGGGCTGGAAGTGCAACGAGCACATCCGAGAGGGGAAGGGTTGTCGTGACCATGGGTGCATTATGACGATTTCACAGGGGCGTTGTGTACTGCTGTATCCAGAAGAAGCAGTAGTGCAGTGTGACTGGATCAGGTACGCAGATGGTCTTGCCCACCAAATGCCACCCGGAGTAGTGTTACACCATAGTTGTGTTAAGCATCTGTGGTGTCGTGTGCACCGCAGTACTGGAGCAGGTACATGCAGGTACTTCCAGCACAGGGTTCCCCCAAGAGGGTGAATCTAACGCTGCAGGGCGGGGGAGTCCTCGGAATTGCCGAGGTGGGGGCAGTCTGTGCACTGCGAGATGCAGGATACACATTTGCAAGTGTTACTGGCACATCAGTCGGAGCAATTGTTGCTGCTTTCGTGGCCAGTGGTGTCGACAACGCAACACTGAAGGAACTCGTCTCAACCCTTCCATATCCAAAAGTCATGGATCCAAACTCCTGGCTTGCACGAATTCCTATTGCAGGCCGTGTTCTCTCCTGGTTCTGGTATGGGGGCAGCTACAAGGGTGACTTTCTCGAGAACTGGATTGATGAGAAGCTTCAGGAGCATGCAGGTGTCCACACCTTCGGGGACCTTGCAGCGAAGATCCAGAAAGGCGAGGCAAGTCCACTTGCAATGGTAACTTTCGATGCTGACCGCCAGCTGGAGACTGTACTTCCACGGGACTACCAGCAGTTTCATCTCGACCCGTCGCAGCAGACGATTGCGAGTGCTGTGCGGGCATCCACGTCTATTCTCACCTTCTTCCAGCCAGCAGTCATCTCAGATCCTGTATCCGGAGATCCCTCTGCCTGCTATGATGGCGGACTCGTAAACAACTATCCATGGGATATCGCGAAGAGTGCAGATCCGACAGCACGAACCATTGGGATACGTCTGGAATCTCCTTCACGCTTCCTTCCTCTCGAGCTCAAGGGATTTGCTGCTGGAGTGAAGCAGCTCCTTGCTGTCATCACGGGAATAGGGAAGGCACGTGAGAACCGGCTCATGGAAGATCCTGAAGTAGTTGCAAATACAATCTCACCTCCGACATTTGGCATCTCCGAGCAGGACTTCAAGATAACCCCGGCCCAGTGCGAGAAGCTCTATTCCGAGGGGTATCAGACTGCAAAGGAATGGATAGCACGAGATATTGCAGCAAGGCAGCAGGGCAGGATGAGTGCTCGCGAGGAGCAACCGATCCTGCCAAAGGCTGCTGGCCTCGAATAGCAGTACGGGAGTTCCCGTGAGGAACCCGCTCAGGGTCAGACCTTATGGCACAATGGTTCAGTGATTCGCTGTTCCTCAGCAGTCGCTCATGCCCAAGTAGCTCAGTGGTAGAGCAACGCCTTGGTAAGGCGTAGGTCGTGAGTTCAATCCTCACCTTGGGCTCCATGTGTGGAGCAGCGCGGGTCCAGGAACAGTGGAGGAACTCCCAATGCATGGGGAAGCAGGACCAGGGAAGCAGGTGCTGGGAACCATCCGGAAGCTGGGAGACGGCACTGGGGCCACACGCATGGAAGTCATCCTTGATGCGGGTATTGTTGATGTGTGGACTGCAGTCACGAGTCCTGAGCAGCTTGCGCACTGGGTTGCCCATATCGATGGAGACCTGTACCCAGGAGGACGGTTCCTCAGCAGGTTCACGAGTGGATATGAGGGACCTGGACGGGTGGAGTGCTGCGAGGCACTCCAGCGTCTGGTAGTCATCATGGATCCTGAGACCACTGAACAGACGGTCATCGAGGCACTGCTGACTGCAGAGGGGAACTGCACCAGGCTGGTGGTTGAGGAGCGGGGAATCCCTGTTGGGGAACTCGCTGCTCATGGTGCGGGATGGCAGGTGCACATCGAGGACCTGATTGCGCATCTTGGTGGACAGCAGCCTGGGACGTGGGAACTGCGGTGGAGGGAACTGAGACCGGAGTACGAGGAGATGGCCGCACCCCTCCAGTAACGGCTGCGAGGCGGTGCTGAGACAGCCTCGCAGCAGGCTGCGGAGATCAGATGCAGTGCGGGGAGCGCCTGCTGGAGCCATGAGTGCGGTCCACAGGATGCTCCTGGTGAGTGCTACATGCCTGCGTTGAGGCAGGTTTCCAGGAGAGAATAGGCGCTGTCCTGGGACTCCCGGGTGAACGTCCCGGCAGATGGGGTATAGGGTGGCAGCGCTGTCGGCTGATTCAGATTGCCGCCACTTGTGTCCACATATGCTGTCCACTGGACCGTATATGCGAGAGCTGCAGATGCGGGACTGTTCGAATCAAAGGCGCACCGTGCAGCAGCAGCCTGCTGGCTCCGTGGAGAGAGGGAGATCGTCTTGTACCATGCTGTGCTCTCGCAGGCGCCAACAGGACTGACATTGTGGCAGTCCCGAAGCGTGAAGGAGACCCAGACAAATTGTGCAGTGTGGTTCGTGAACGTGATCCCCTCTGCTCCAGTCGAGGCACTGACAGCAGCAGGAATGATGGAGGAGCCAGCGGATACTCCGGAAGGGGGTGCTGGGCTGCAGGCGGACACCATTCCGCAAGCAAGGACGATGACCAGCAGGAGGCGGTTCACGTGCATGTACCTGGGAGGTGAGGTTGTCTACCTGTCGACGAATTCCAGGGTGTCGGGAAAGTTTGCCCGGATCTCCGCCACGAAGGCTTCCGTGTTGGCAATGCCAAGGGTGTCCTTGTGGGCAAGCAGTGCATCCAGCGCTGCATCGAGCTTGTCTCCGTAGTCGATGCGGACTTCTGCAGCATGATCCGCATTGGAGACATTGACGGTCAGGACATCATCTGCGATGTGGACATGGGCCTCGATGGTACCTGCCGAATTGGAGTAGAAGAACACCTCGGACTCCTTCTGGGTCCATCCACCTTCCTGGAACCGCTTCACGATATCGTTGAATTTCGACTCGAAATCTGCGACGTGGTAGACCTCTTCCATGCTGCACCTCATTCGTATCTGGGATTCGGGACGAGCGTACCACACTCCCTGCTCTTCTCCATGCTGTACTGCGTGGAACGTGGTGCGATCCATGCATGCGGGCACTGGCAGAGGCATGCCGTCACAGGGGGAACCGGGTTTGCTAGACTGGATGCTACAGCTGATCCGCATCAGACATCGTGTGCTGGACAGCGATCTGTTCTAAGAGGTGAATCGTGGCTTCTTCGAAGGCGAAAAGTTCAATCATTACATTGCAGTGTTCAGTGTGCAAAGAGCGCAACTACACCACTGTGAAAAACAAGCGCAACGACCCGGACCGCATGGAACTCCAGAAGTACTGCTCACGGTGCCGCAGCCATACTGCACACCGTGAGACGAAGTAGGATCCATATCCGGACCTCGTGACGTATCTGAAAGGCACAATGAACGATGATGGCAACACAGGGGCGTAGCTCAGTTGGTAGAGCATCGGTCTCCAAAACCGAGGGTCGCGCGTTCGAGTCGTGCCGCCCCTGCTCGATGCTGAGATCGTTCTGCGTACGAGGAGTTCAGGTGTAATGTCAAGAACTTCGCGTGCACTCAACAAGCAGAACCGGGACCAGATGGCAGCCCAGTTTGTCCAGTCAGGACTCATCAAGGGAATCATCGACGAGACGCGCAAGGTAGTCTGGCCATCAATGGATGAGCTCATGCGACTCACCGGGGTGGTCGTCGTAACCGTTATACTTTTTACGGTAGTCATTGGAGGTGTTGACGAAATTCTCACGAACCTCGTCAAGCCTATCTACACCTCCGTGAAGACGACACAGACATCGACATCTCCCACTCCGAATGTGAGTGTGACATCAACACCGGTTCCCTCTGTCGTCCCGACTACGACAGCGGCCCCGGCCGTAACACCAACTGCGAAGCCATAGCAAGCGCACACACAGGACCCCACACGAGGATGAAGGAAGATACAGGAACGAGTGATGGACAGCACACATACTGACAGCGAGCCGCATTGGTACGTCATCAACGCCTACTCAGGTAGTGAGGAGAAGGTGCGCACCAATCTCATCAAGCGGATCGAGTCGATGGACATGCACGACAGGATTTTCGATGTCCTCGTGCCTGTTGAAGACGTCATCGAGATCAAGGATGGTCAGCGCCGCAAGGTGCCACGGAAAGTGTTTCCCGGATACATCCTTGTCCGCATGATCATGTCCGATGAAGCCTGGTCTGTTGTCAGGAATACCCCTGGGGTAACCTCATTTGTCGGGACGGGCAATACCCCCATTCCACTTCAGGAGCATGAGGTCAAGGGCATCCAGAAGCAGCTCAAGGAAGAAGTACCGAACAAGGTCTCCGTGGAGTACGAGGTCGGGGAGAATGTTCATGTCATTGACGGACCCTTCACGGACTTCAATGGAAAGGTAGTTGAGATCAATATGGAAAAGGGCAAGCTCAAGGTTCTCGTCAACATGTTTGGCCGAGAAACACCTGTCGAGCTTGATCTCCTCCAGGTAGAGCGGATTCACTAGGTTCGGAAGGGGACAAGGCACATGGCAAAGAAGAAGGTCAAGACAGTAGTACGGCTCCAGATCCAGGCAGGAAAGGCCACACCAGCACCTCCAGTTGGTACAGCACTCGGCCCCCACGGTATCGACATCATGGGATTCTGCCGTGCGTACAATGAACAGACTGGGTCCCGTGCAGGTGTTGTGCCAGCAGAGATCACCATCTTTGAGGACCGTTCCTTTACGTTTGTTCTCAAGACTCCACCAGCAGCAGAACTTCTCAAGAAGGCAGCAGGGGTGGAGCGTGGGTCCGCAACACCGAACAGGACAAAGGTGGCATCCATCACACAGAAGCAGCTTCGTGAGATTGCAGAGATCAAGATGCCCGACCTCAATGCAAATTCAATTGACCAGGCAATGAACGTCATTGCAGGAACAGCACGCTCAATGGGCATCACTGTTTCAGAAAGCTGAACGGATAGATACGAGGACAACACAGTGGGAGAGAGATAACCTCTCGCTTGCACCACAGGAGGACGTGCACTATGGCACACAGGTACGGAAAGCGGTATCAGCAGGCAGCAGAAGGCATAGAGCATGACAGGCTCTATGATCCCAGTACGGGCGTCACCCTGGTGAAGGGAGCATCGCCATCATCTTTTGATGCAACAGTCGAGGCGCATGTTCGGCTTGGCATTGATCCCCGTCATGCAGACCAGATGGTACGAAGTGCTGTCGTACTTCCGCACGGAACAGGAAAGGTCCGGAGAATTGCAGTATTTGCGACTGGCGAGAAGGCCCATGAGGCAAATGAGGCAGGTGCTGATATAGTTGGCGGCGAGGATCTCGCAAAGAAGGTTCAGGAAGGATTCATGGAGTTTGATGTTGTCCTTGCGACACCTGAAGTCATGGGCATCGTTGGGCGGCTGGGAAAGATTCTTGGACCACGCGGGATGATGCCAAACCCGAAAACGGGTACTGTGACCTTTGACATAGCGAAGGCCATCAAGGATGTGAAGGGTGGACGGGTAGAGTTCCGTGCGGACCGCTATGGCATTGTCCATGCACCAATTGGCCGGGTTTCGTTTGAAGAGGGGATGTTGAGGGAAAACCTTTCAACATTGATGGAAGCAATCGTGCGTGCGAAGCCACAGGCAGCGAAAGGAACCTATGTGAAGACGGTCACACTGTCTGCAACGATGGGACCGGGAGTTCATCTCGATCCTGTTCAGTCTTCCCGACTCGCAACAGCCTAATACGGAGTAGCCTGAAAACCCCACTATGATCCGACTCCTCATTGTCGACGATGTAGAGAGCACGCGTGAGCATCTGAGGAAGCTCCTCGGCTTCGAGACAGACATCGAGGTCTGCGGGACTGCAGACAATGGACAGGCAGCAGTCGATGCTGCCCAGAAACTCAATCCTGATGTAGTCCTTATGGACATCAACATGCCAGTCATGGATGGCATTCAGGCGACAGAGAAGCTTGCCCAAGTTCTTCCTGCCACACCTGTCATCATCATGTCCGTACAGGGTGAGCGTGACTATCTCCGCCGAGCCATGCAGGCAGGAGCACGCGAGTTTCTCATCAAGCCATTCAGCTATGACGAGCTTGTGGCTGCAGTGCGCAGAGTGCATCAGCTCGAACAGAAGAAAACGGGTCTTGTGCGTGAAACAGATCTTGGCCGAGCGGAAGGTGCTGTCAGAAAGGAGCGGAACAGAGGCAGAGTCATCGTTGCTGCAGGGGGCAAGGGAGGTGTGGGAACAAGTCTTGTTGCCATGAACCTTGCAACTGGACTCCGGAAGATGACTGGTGAGTCTGTCATTCTGGTGGATCTTGACCTCCAGTTTGGCGACATCGGAATCATGCTCAACAGCGATCATTCGAGAACGTTCACAGACCTGCTCAACCAGAATGAGCCAGGCCAGCTTCTTGATGACGATGTGCTTGACGAGATTCTTCTTGAGGGACCTGAGGGAATACGTCTCCTGCTCTCTCCTCCCACGCCAGAGCTCGCTGACCTGATTCAGATTGACCACCTCCGTACCCTTCTCGCACGTCTCAAGGAGCGATTTGACTACGTCATCTTCGATACAGCGTGTCATCTCGGGGAACTCTCTTTGGAGGTTGTGGAGGCAGCAGATCACATCGTCCTTGTCACTTCAGCCTCCATTCCGTCCCTGAAGGATACGAAGCTCATGCTCAATGTGCTCGGGTCACTCAATGTTCCCGATACATCGATAGTGCTCGTTCTCAATCACACTGATACAACAACAGGCATCACGAAGGAGCTCACGGAGAAGAACCTCCAGTTCACTGTTGCTGCTGACATACCCTATGATCCCCGGGCCATTGGAGAATCCATCCTCAAGGCATCGCCTGTGGTGCTGTCACAGGAGGATACGGATATCAGTAGAGCCTACATGAGGCTTGTGGAGTATGTTCTCCCTGCTGACCTTCGTTCTGTTGTTGCTGCACCTGCTGGAGGTTCTCAGCAGGACAAGAAGAAGCAGCGGAAACTGTTCGGGAAATAATTCGCTGGCATTCTCGCTGGATTGGCCGTGAAACCTCTGTACTCTTCGAGACTTCGGCAACCGTTCGCTATTTTGCAAAACCGAAGAAACGTCGCTGCTTTTTCTTCCCGATGTCCTGCTTCGCAGCAGATTCCAGTACTGCCTCTTCCGCGCCTGTAAGGCGCTGGCCGAGACCCTTTATTGCTGCAGCAGTGGGGGATGTTGGAGCGAGGAGTGTGACGGGTGTGGATGTCACCTGCGACTTGCTCACATTAACACCATCGTAGGGAATGATGACATGTGGCGACATGTGCAGAAAGCCCTCAATGCCTGCCTGATCCAGTCCTGGACCAGTTTCCCGATAGTTCATGACGAGGGTGATGGTCTCTGGATCGACATTGAGGACATTGAGAACCTGCATGAAAAGGTGCGCATTCTTCGTTCCTGTGAGCGAGGGATCAAAGACCACGACACGGAAATCCGACATCTCAATTGCATCGAGAGTGATTTCACTGAGGTACGAGGCTGTATCCGCAACGAGATACGGATATTCCTGCCTGAGGTTTTCAATGAGGACTCTCAAGTGGGAAGTGGTCACGTAATCTGCCTGTTCAGGACTCAAGGGCGCAAGGAGTACATCGATTCCCTCCGGACCCTTGACGATAGCCTGCTCGATGGATTCCATATCCGTGACTGCATCATTGGTTGCGAGATCCACAATTGTTCGCTGTGAGGGGAGATTGAGGAGAGCACCAATATCACCGAACTGCAGGGAGAGATCGAGAAGGATGACACGTTCGTTTGTCAGGCGTTTGAGGTCAATGGCGAGGTTTGTGGCAATCATCGACTTGCCGCTCCCGCCCTGTCCGGAAAGCACTGTTATGAGTGCGCCATTCTGTGTCTGCGTGGCTCCTGGAGCCTGTGCATCGTGGAGTGCACTGCTCGACTGGGAAATCGTTTGCCGCTTCTGCTCAAACTCAAAGACGCGCCTGACAGCAGCAATGAGATCATCCCCACGATACGGCTTCTGGAGAAATTCGCGTGCACCGACATACATTGCCTGGCGGTATGCATCGTTCTCACTGTCAAGAGATGTAAGGATGATGCCAGTGTACGGAAGGTGCTGCGAGAGAAGTTCAGTGGTCTGGAGACCATCCATGCCAGGAAGTGAGGCATCGATGACAGCAACATCAGGCTTCAGACGGATTGCTTCCTGGAATGCAAACTCGCCATCCCTGGCTGTTCCGCAAAGCGCAATGCCATCTTCGCGTTCCAGACGCTTCATGACATTGCTCGTAATGTGCTGGCTTTCGTCAGCGAATAGAATGCGGATCATTCGTCAAGCAGTTCCTCGTTCACAGGCAGTGATGTGATTGTACTCCCAGTCCAGCATGATGCTGTTCCCTCATACCAATGATAGATGAGAGGAGATGGCATACCATACGACGAGCTGATACAGATTGGGTAACACCATCGTTACAATGTGCCATTACTTGCCAAAGGCAAAACGGCGTCGCTTCGATGTACTGGCAGATTCCTTTCCCTCTTCCGGAGCTTCCCCATCACCGAGGAAGTAGTCAGTCAGTGCCCTGAAGGACTTCGTAATCTCGGCCTTCTGGGACACGAGAACGAAAGGACTCCCATTGTCGATTGAGTCATCAACTGTCTTGGGATCGTATGGAAGACTTGCAACTGCCTGGTAGCGAAGTGTGGACTCAATTGCATCTTTGGTGAACTGAACCTTCTGGGCAGTCTGATTGAGCACAAGAAGAATCTTCTCCTGGGGCACACCAAGCGACTGCAGGAGACGGAGTGTGATCTTCGTATTCTTGATGGAGGTGACATTGTGGGAGGTCACGATGATGAGAGCATCAGAGAGCTCAATCGCTTCGAGAAGGCGTTCTTCGAGATGGGATGAACCATCAATAACAATGTAATCGAACATTTTCGCCATCTCATGGATGATTGTGCGGACATCAGAGGTCATCACGAGATCTGCGAGTTCAGGACTGGTTGGGGAGAGCAGCACCTTGAGGGCTGCTGGTCCATTTGCCAGCGTATCGTCTATGTACTCTGCATCCAGCTCTGGCTGCTGGGCCAGCGCATCAATGTGGTGGGGATGGGAGGCAATGCCGATGAGAAGCCCAACATCACCGAACTGCAGGTCGAGGTCTATGAGACCCACCCGCGCCTGGGACTGCTCGGAAAGCGCTGCAGCAAGGTTTGTTGCTATGAGGGACTTCCCAACCCCACCCTTGCCGGAGAAGACCATGAATACTTCAGCCTTGCCTTCCTTCTTCTTGCTTCTCCGTGGTGCAATAGGCTGGATGGGTTCCTCTTCCTCTTGTGGCGCCTCGACTGTTCGTCCACAGACATGCTGGATGAGAGAAACAATCTCCTCGACACTCGTTGCTGCATCAATGACTGCCGCAATCGATGGCCGTGAGGTCTGGGAGATGGCTGTCGTGGTCGGGTTGGGAGAGAGAACAATGACTTTCGCCTCTGGAACGATGGATGCTGTCTCATCGATAGTCGCAAGGAGGTCGACATTCCCGAAGTGTTCATTGATGAGAATGACATCAGGATGCGTCCTCTCAAGCTCTTCGAAGAGGGTTGATGGCCTTCGGGCAACACCACATATCTCAATTCCTGCGCTGTTCAGGCCCGAGTGCAGGTACGAAATCGTACGAGCAATCTCGGCAGCTATGAGGAGGCGTATTGAGTTTGGCTGAGATACCTGGTTTTCTTCCATTGGTTCCAAGAGTATGTCCCCGGGCTAGTGCAGGGATCGATACCTATTCTAGGGGATTTGGGGTATTCCTGCGCGGCTGGCGTTAACAATGTGGTCACAGGACAGTTTAGATAATACGGGAAAGGAGCCGCCCCGGAGAGCGACTCCTTTCAAGTAACGATTGAAAGCAACAAGTATTACTTGTTGAGGCCGTTACTGATGTTGGAGAACACGTTGTTGACCTGCTTTCCAACAATACTAAGAATGACGATAACAACAACTGCGATGAGAACCAGGATAAGAGCGTACTCGACCATACCCTGACCTTTCTCGCCATCTTCCTCTTCAGGAACGACTTCACGATGAAGCTTCTCGCGCAGCTTGAGATACAGAGAACTCAGCATGTCTTCTTTCACCTCCTTTCAATTTTCAAATTCACATTCTGTTAATGATTATGGTACGGATTTCCTGACCCATGCCGTCTGGGGAACGGCGTGCGTCTTCCCCTACTATGAGGGATTGCAGGCAGCTTGTTGTGGTGGAAAAGTGACACACCTGTAACAGTCTCTCATGCTCTTGATTGCATGACAACGCTTATGGCATCACTGACAGGGGATCTGGGGCAGAGTTCGCGGCGAATTGGAAAAGCAGGGTAGAATTGCGAAGTATGCAGAGGTGAGTTCGAAGAATAATTCGGTACGGGTGGTTTCGCAGGGAGTAGCTGAAGTGGTGATAGGTGCTGCTGAGAACGAGGAACGCCAGCAGGACGGGATGGAAGAAGCATCGGCCACGTCCCAGACTGCATGGCAGATGGAGACCTGGCGGTTCATCCTTTTCGGAAAGGTTGTGCCACTCCTCGTGTTTGGCTATTTCGCTGTACTACAGGTGGAGAACACTGTAGGGCTCACTTCCACAGCACTCCGTCGGCCAACTTCCAGCAGCTATCTGTCCCTCTTCATCGCTGTCCTGTATGCTGCATTCTCCATTGCACCCGTTGGCATTTACCTTGTCCATGCACGGCCCAAGGCAAAGGATGAACGTCTGCTCATTCGCATGATTGCCATTGTTGACACATTTGTGCTCATTGCCCTTGGAGCAGTCGTACCTCGTGGCATTCCCTACTTTCATCCATCGCTGACCCTCAAGCTTGCTGCAGCGGGGGGAATAGTCATTGCAAGCATCGTGCAGCTGTGGGCACTCCTGATACTCCGAAGCGGCTTCAGTCTCACACCCGAGGCACGAACTGTTGCGACTTCAGGTCCGTACCGGATACTGAGACACCCCCTGTACTTCTCTGAGGCACTCTTTGAAATATCACTGCTCCTCTCGAATCCCATACTTCTCCTCATCATCTGCGAGGTGCTTGTCATCATTCT
>DAIDIX010000034.1:0-4004 GCA_027451645.1 Candidatus Dormiibacterota bacterium
GTTAACGAGCTGAGAAGCATCGGTATCCAGCCGGACATCATCGTTGCGAGAAGCTCGACTGCGATAGACGATTCCATCAGAGAGAAGATTGCCCTTTTTGGAGATGTTGAGAAGCGGGCAGTCATCAATGTTCCTGATGCCCGTTCGATCTACCATGTCCCTCTCATGCTCAAGGAGGCAGGCCTCGACACCTTCCTGGTGGAACATCTCCATCTTCCGGAAGGAACGACTGACATTGCGAACTGGGTGCATCTCTGTGAGCGTATCGACCACCACGACACTGCAGTCCGGATTGGAATAGTGGGGAAGTACATTGCACTGCCTGATGCCTATGTAAGCGTGACGGAGTCGCTCCGGCATGCATCTCTTGCTGCAGGAGTGGATCTCGATATTGTCTGGGTGAGTGCAGAGGAAGTGGAGAAGGGCGCTTTCGATCTCAGCACGCTTGATGGCATTGTTGTTCCTGGCGGATTTGATGGCCGTGGAGTGGAGGGAAAGGTTGCAGCCTCGCAGTACGCCAGACATCACCTGCTTCCATTCCTGGGACTGTGTCTTGGCATGCAGTGTGCAGTCATCGATATTGCACGGGAGGCTCTTGAGGCCCCCGATGCGAACTCCACTGAATTCGATCCCGCGACTCGCCATCCAGTCATAGATCTCCTTCCCGAACAGAAGGCCATCTCCGACAAGGGAGGCACGATGCGGCTCGGTGCATACCCATGTCATCTTGTGCAAGGAAGCCGTGCAGCAGCAGCGTACGGCACTGATGTGGTGTATGAGCGCCACAGACACCGGTACGAGTTCAACAATGACTACAGGAAGGCCCTCGAGGAAACTGGTGTCGTGATGAGTGGACTCTCGCCGAATGGAAATCTTGTCGAGATTATTGAGCTGCCCTCCCATCCCTTCTTTCTCGGTACCCAGTTCCATCCCGAGTTTCTCTCCAGACCTCACAGGCCCCATCCACTGTTTGCTGCATTCATTGATTCAGCAAGGCAGCATGCGCACGAGCACACCCCGAGCAAGACGCCAGCCTCGACTCAGGCGAATCCTTCACGTACAGCGACTCGGAAGGCATGACAGCTACACATGCGTACACGCGACGCCGACGCATGCAGCGTGAAATCCACCGTGGTCTCGAACTTGTGCGGGCCACAGAATCCGCAGCGCTCACTGTGGGGCGGTGGCTTGGCCGTGGAGACAAGGTAGGCACACGTGAAGGTTCCCAGCAGGCAATGTCCGATGCCCTTGAGGCAATGACCTTTGATGGCAGGATTGTCATCGGTGTAGATGATCCTGCAAGCCTTCTCCAGGTTGGCCGTCATGTGGGTACTGGCCGTGAGCAGCTCGACCTTGCACTCCTGCCAGTCGATGGAATCAGTCTTGTCACAAACGGGTTCAGCCAGGCGCTGAGCATAGCAGTGAGCACAGAGTCGGATGGCATTCCAGCACCACTCCCAGTGGCGTACATGGAGAAGATTGCAGTTGGCCCCCAGGCACGCGGAGCTATCGACATTCTCGACACTCCTGAGAACAACCTCAGACGGATCGCATTTGCAATGGACATGCCGCTCCAGGATGTCACAGTGGTCATGCTCGACAGGCCACGGCATGAACCGCTGCTCCAGCGAATCAGGGATGTGGGTGTTCGTGTTGCACTCATCAGTGATGGCGATGTGGGTGCTGCAATGATGGCAGCATGGCCTGGGAGCGGCATCCATGTGCTCATGGGGAGTGGAGGAACAAAGGAGGCAATTCTTGCAGCCTGTGCACTCCGCTGCCTGGGTGGGGAACTCCAGTGCAAGCCGTGGGTACGCCATGAGGAGGAGGCATCTGCCCTTCGGCATGTGAATGTGGATCCCGAGGGAGTCATCACCATGCATGATCTTGTTCCAGCAGCGGATATCTCTGTTGCAGTGACAGGTGTCACAGGCGGGGGGCTTCTGAATGGGGTGCAGTACCATGACTGGTGGGCTGAGTCCCACAGTCTTGTCATGCGGCTGAAGAGTGGGACCATACGGGAGATCCGCACACGGCACCACTACGCTTCCATGCCTGAGAACAAGCAGCGCATCAACTGAGCGTCAGGAAGCTGCTCGCATGGCACCCAGGATGCCATACATGACAACAGCCGGATCACAGTGCAGTGACCCGGCTGTCATGCGATTCATGAAGACTGTCAGGAAAGACCGTCGCTTCCTGTCTGTGGTGCCTCAGGAGCTGCGTCCTTCCACCCAGCAGTACCCTTGGTTGCTGCACTTGGTGACTTCGATGCCTTCTCCTCGCGACGCTTCTGTGCCTCTACGGAAGGGATTGGACGTCCAGGATAGTAGCCGCGGTACCCATGGTCCCGCTCGCTCGTGTTGCGGGCATTGGCAACGCCGAAGTCCACTGAGTCGATGAGGCCAAACTCTTTCGCTTCCTCTGCAGACATCCAGTTGTCACGGGCAATGGCCCTGCGATAGTTCTCGGGGGTTTGTCCCGTGTGGAAGGCCATGAGATTCACCATCTCCTCTTCCGTGTGCTCCATTTCCTTGACCTGTGTGCGGATGTCCTCAATATTGCCACCAGCACCAGCTGAGAGGTTGTGGATCATGATGCGCGCATTCGGCTTTGCGGATCGCTTGTCACCTGAGGCGAGAAGGATTGCTGCCATGGAAGCTGCCTGTCCAGTGCACACTGTATGGATCTGGGATCTGCAGGACTTCATCACCTCATAGATCGTCATTCCAGCTGTGACACTGCCACCACCGGAGTTGATGATGAGCGTGATGGGCTCTGAGCCCATCTGGTCAAGGACCATGAGCTCATGGCGGATCATGAAGGCGGAACCTGCAGTAATTGGGCCATCAAGGGTGATGATCCTCTTCTCGAAGAGGTAGGTGACAGGATCAATGCCAACAGCCCGGCCTGTGTCATCCTTGCGGATGACGGTAGGGAACATGTACGAGGACATGCTCGACTCCTGTGTCTTTTCGGCCTCTTCAGAGTTGACGTTCTTCGCCATCAAAACCCCCCTCGTATTCATCTGACTTCGTTAGACTATCGGATCAACTCGGACAATATACGGACAAATGGGGGTCCGTCAAGTCCCCAAGGAGATTCTGAAGGTTTCGGCCAAGTGGAGTGTGGTATAACGGACTGTATGAAATCGAACATCCATCCAACGTATTATGCCGAAGCAGTCGTGAAGTGCATGTGCGGAAACGAGTTCACCACGGGGTCGACCGTTCCGGAGATCAAGACAGAAGTATGCAATGTCTGCCATCCGTTCTATACCGGAACCCAGCGCATTGTTGACACTGGTGGACAGGTAGAGCGGTTCCGTCGCCGTGCGGAGAAGGCTTCCCACTAACGTTCTGCTTATGGGGAACTCCTGTGCATTCGTGAGAGATGGGGAGTTCTGGTTGGGAGTGCACGTGAATGTCCTCGTTTGACGATCGCCTTGCAGAACTTGAGGCACGCTATGCTGCAATCGAGGACGAACTTGCAAGTCCTGATGTGTACACGGACCATCTGAAGGTCCAGCACCTGTCACAGGAGCGTACACAGCTGGAGGAGGTAGTCAGTGCAATCCGAACGTGGAGAGCAACTGAGCATGATGTTGCAGAGGCAGAGGAGCTCCTCCGGACTGAATCCGACCCGGAGATTCTCGAGCTTGCAGAGGAGCAGCTCCATTCTGCGAAGGATGCTGGAGAACAGGCGCTCACTGCCCTGAAGAAGCTCCTCCTTCCTGAGGATCCACGAGATGCACGTGATGTTGTGGTGGAGATCCGGGCAGGGACAGGTGGCGAAGAAGCAGCCCTCTTTGCTGGAGATCTCTTCAGGATGTATACGAGGTATGCAGAGCAGCACCGATGGACAATCGAGGTGATGTCGTCGAGCCCTTCAGAGTCACACGGCTTCAAGGAACTCATTTTCGAGGTCAAGGGCAGGGGAGTGTATTCGCATCTCAAGTACGAATCGGGAGTGCACCGGGTTCAGCGGGTCCCTGAGACGGAATC
>DAIDIX010000034.1:4014-11508 GCA_027451645.1 Candidatus Dormiibacterota bacterium
GGAACTTCGTATCGATGTCTTCCGGAGTACTGGCCCTGGTGGACAGAGTGTCAATACCACAGATTCTGCAGTCCGGATCACGCACCTGCCAACAGGCATGGTGGTCACGTGCCAGGATGAGAAGTCACAGATCAAGAACCGTGCAAAGGCACTCAAGGTTCTTCGTGCCAGGCTGTATGATCGCATGCTTGAGGAACAGCAGAGCGAGCTCAGTCAGGCACGGCGAGCCATGGTGGGCTCCGGGGACAGGAGTGAGAAGATCCGTACGTACAACTTCCCACAGGGAAGAATTACCGACCACCGCATTGACCTGACACTGTACCAGCTCCCCAAGGTGCTGGAGGGGGATCTTGATTCGATTGTCGAGCCGCTCATGCAGGATGATCAGGCAAAGCGGCTCCTTGCCCAGGAAGCATGACAGACGCTCCATTTCTCGTGAAGGATGCGCTCGGCAAGGGGACATCGTATCTCCGTGAACATGGCTGCGAGCAGCCACGGCTAGATGCAGAGCTCCTTATTGCACATGTTCTGCATGTTGACCGCGTGCATGTCTACATGGAGCTCGATCGGCCACTTACAGATGCAGAGCAGCAGGAGCTGCGGGAGCTTCTGGTCCGCCGCAGCAGGGGAGAGCCCACTGCATATCTCAGGGGAGTACGGGAGTTCTATGGAAGGGACTTCATTGTGAACAGTGCAGTGCTCATTCCACGGCCCGAGACGGAGACGCTTGTCGATGTGGTGCTCCGTGAAGCTGCCTCTTTTTCCTCTGCTGCTGGTGGACCAGTGCGTCTTCTCGATGCAGGAACGGGAAGCGGGTGCATTGCTCTCACGCTTGCCCTTGAGTGTCCTGATCTTGCAGTTACTGCTCTCGATGTGAGTGCTGATGCTCTTTCTGTCGCACGGGCAAATGCAGAACAGTATGGAATTGCTGAGAGGGTGGAGTTCTCCGAGGGATCCTGGGTGAGCGCTCTTGGAGGCGGAGAGCAGTGGGACATCATTGTGAGCAATCCACCGTACATCTCTTCTCGGGAGTGGCACGAGCTGCAGCAGGATGTCAGGGAGTTTGAGCCGGACCTTGCCCTGATTGGAGGTGAAGATGGACTTGTACCGTACCGTGAGCTAGTTGCGGGTGCCAGAACAGCTCTCAGGGAGCAGGGTCTTCTCGCATTCGAGATTGATCCCCGCAACTTTGATGATGTAGCAGCAATCGTTCTCGAAGCGTTTCCCCATGCTATCATTGGCTCGGCAGTGGATCTGACAGACCGGAAGCGTGTTCTTACTGCCAGTTGTGTGACCCTGCAGTAACCCGGTGACCAAACATGAAGCCAGACAGTACCCTCGTGCGCTCCATAGGAGCACTCGTCGATCAGCTGAATACTGAGGGAGTTGATCCTGCCCGTACTCGGTGGCTTGGCGAGCAGAAGAATCTCCTCATTGAGTCGCATCAGGTCGGAAATATCGAAGCTGCACTCAAGGTACTTGAGGGGAGACTCGGCGATCTCTACGAATCTGCAGTCGTAACTGATGGACATCATGCTCTCCGGAGTGCGTTTGCATCGCTGATTGCAGAAGTGAATTCACTCCAGGAACAGATACGGGCAGGGAAGTATGTCCCAGATCCAGCCCCGTCAGCAGCAGCGCCAGTGCCTGCAGCTTCGAGTGCAGCGAGTACGTCCCAGCAGGCAGGAGATGATGAGGAGTCTCGCCCTCAGGTTCTTCGCGAGGACACATCCCGGATGGGGATCATTGGACTCGTGACTGCTGCTATCGGCCTTGTGTTCATCTTCGTGTCCATCGCATCGATAGCTGTCCTGCCAGCTGCTTCGTGCAGTCTTCCATCAACTGCCACAAAGATCTGGCTTGGACTCGTGGGTAGCCTGGTGTTTGGTCTTCTCACGATCATCAACCAGTCCATTGAAAACCAGCGTCATCGACGCATCAGGGGATCAAATGTCCTTCCTCGTGGTGCACATGTCCTCCAGCTCTTCGGCATCATACAGATAGGGATGTTTGGCCTTATCGTGCTCGTTGTGCATGCCCATGGGTGCAGTGTCCTGTAGTCGCGCATGAGGGAGGATGCTGGATGCCAGGTCTACTGACCATACTGCTCAACAGGTCACCAAAGCTTCTCAACTGGTATCCACCCTTTATTGGTGCAGGTATCCGGGTCCGCTCCATTGCTGCGGATTTCCGCTCCTGCGAGGTCGAGATGCCTCTCCACTGGTGGAACCGCAACTATGTGGGGACCCAGTTTGGGGGATCGCTCTACATGATGGCGGATCCATTCTTCATGCTGATGATGATCCACCAGCTTGGACCTTCGTACATTGTCTGGGACAAGGCTGCAACCATCCGCTTCCGCAGTCCAGGTCGCAGCAGAGTCAGCTGCGTCTTCACACTCACTGACGAGGACATTGCTGCTGCAAAGCATGGTGCTGATGTGGACGGCAAATGTGACTACACGCTCCATGCCGACATTGTTGATAGCGCGGGGACATGCATCGCTGAAGTGGAAAAGGTGCTGTACATCAGGAAGAGGAAGCCGGGGGAGTCGTACCACTCGAAACATTCGTCACGGGCAATCCGGCAGGAGTCGCAGGAGCGTGACAGGAGTGCAAAGCCTGAGGAGAAGGAAACGTCCACCACGTAACCTTGCCATATGGAACTTGATGCACTCCACAACAGGGTCCCCGGAGCGCCCGCTGCCGAGAAAGGTACGGATCTCCGAAGGTCTTCATTCACGGTCCGCATCATCCATCCCGATGACTACAGGCCAAAACCCGGCAGCTTTGATGCAGATCCTGCTGTTGCACCGCCTCCATGGAAGGCGACAGTGGCAGAACTGGCTCTCGCATCCGCATTTGAGCCTGGAGCTCTCCTCCGCATGGTTGATCCGTTCCTGTGTACGGATGGCGTGTACTTTGTTGCAACGGCACAGTCTGTCACTGCAGTATTCAAGCCAGCTGCAGAGATTGACTCCTCGCGGCCACTTGTTCCCCTGCGTTCAAATCATCTGCGGGAGGTTGCAGCATACAGGCTGTCACAGCTTCTCGGGTTTCCTGATGTTCCACCCACCATTGCTGTAGTGGAAGCTGATCGTGGGCCAGGTTCGCTACGGTCATATGTCACTGGACATGTGCTCGATGGGCGACAGGGAGATCCGGCCAAGCTTATGGAACTCCAGGTGTTCGATTTCCTCATTGGAAATCAGGACAGGCACAACGAGAATGTCATTGTCAGCATGAACAATGCTCCTGTACCGATCGACAATGGACTTTCTTTTCCCATTCAGGATGACCGCGAAAGCTTCCGGCTTCTTGGGGAGCATCTAGAACTCCCTCTTCCTCCCACATCGCTTCTGAGGAATAGGCTTGCACGAGTACATCCGGACAGCATTGCATTCCTTCTCAGGCAGTGCAGCCTCGAGGAGGAGGCAATTGCAGGAGTCCTTGCACGCAGGCGTGCCCTTCTGAATGGATAATGCTCGTGACGTGATGCAGAAGAGCAGATGAATGTGACACAGTGCAGGTATGGCTGATGCACCAGTACTTTCGATACGTGAGGCAGCTCATGCTCTTGAGGAGGGTGCTGTGCTTGCCATACCAACAGATACAGTCTATGGACTTGCCTGTGATCCAGCGAATGAAGCAGCAGTTGATCGCATATATGCAATCAAGGGCAGGCCAGCTTCACTTGAGCTCACCATCATGGGGGGGCGATGGGAGGATGTGGCACGTGTGTGCACACCGACTCCACGTGCGGAACGGCTTGCTACTTCCTACCTTCCTGGCCCCCTTGCGCTGGTGCTTCCTGTGCGGGAACCACGTGCGTACGTTGTCCCGCGATCTGGGATGACAGTCGCAGTGCGGGTGCCAGATCACGAGGTAATCCGGGATCTCTGCCAGCAGGCTGACCTTCTGGCAACGACGAGTGCGAATCCGCATGGACTCCCTGCAGCCCAGTCAGTAGGCGAAGTTCAGGAACATCTCGGTGGTCGCATAGATGGCGTGGTTGCGGGGGAGTGCGCATTTGGCATGGCATCAACTATCATTGATTGCACAAGCAATCCAGTGCGCCTGCTCAGGACGGGTCCGATCCCGTTTGAAGATATTCGAGCAGCGATTGGCGAGGTATGAATGTGGGGTACGGACTGCACGCACCACGTGGAGGAACATCATGACACCGCGAGGAACTGCAGAAGAGGAAACCTCATCAGTGCTGGCTTCCACACCTTCTCTCGACCGTGTGTTCGCTGCCGATCCTGAGACAGCTGCACTCATGGAACGGGAGCTGGAACGTCAGGAGACGACCCTGGAACTCATTCCCTCAGAGAACATTGCCTCTCCAGCAGTTCTTCAGGCACTCGGATCCTGGCTCAACAACAAATATGCTGAGGGAGTTCCTGGAAAACGGTACTACGGCGGGTGTGAGATTGTTGACCAGGTGGAGGATCTTGCACGGAAACGTGCCTGTGCCCTCTTCAGTGCGGATCATGCGAATGTCCAGCCGCATTCCGGCTCCAATGCCATCATGGCTGTGTACCAGGCTCTGCTCGAGCCTGGGGACCGTGTGCTGGGAATGGCACTCGATCATGGTGGCCATCTCTCCCATGGATCTCCAGTGAACTTCTCTGGCAAGCTCTATGAATTCCACTCGTATACAGTGTCAGAGCACACGGGCAGAATCGAATACGACGAAGTCCGTGCAGCTGCCCGTGAGGTCCGTCCGAAGCTCATTGTTGCAGGGTACAGTGCATATCCCAGAATTCTTGACTGGGAAGCATTCCACGACATCGCTCAGGAGGTTGGGGCACGGCTCATGGTCGATATGGCGCATGTTGCAGGACTGGTTGCTGGAGGTGTCCATCCAAGTCCAGTGCCGCATGCGGATGTTGTCACCATGACAACGCACAAGACCCTTCGTGGTCCATGGGGAGGACTCATTCTCTGTCGTGAGAAGCTTGCAGCTGCGATTGACAAGGCTGTGTGTCCAGGAACGCAGGGTGGTCCTCATCTGCATGCGATTGCTGCGAAGGCAGTCATGCTGCATCAGTGCATGCAGCCTTCCTTCCATGCATATGCTGAATCGGTTGTCGAGAATGCACGGGTGCTTGCGGAAGCCCTGACTGCATGCGGAGCAACGCTGGTAACGGGCGGAACGGACAACCACCTCATGCTCATTGATCTCCGGCCACTCGGAGTCGGAGGAAGACGTGTACAGCAGGTGTGCGATTCTGTTGGCATCACCCTCAATGCAAATACGTTCCCGTACCACGGAGGAACGCCCTTCAATCCCAATGGCATCCGTCTTGGCACACCATCAGTCACATCGAGAGGCATGGGCACAGGAGAGATGCATGCCATTGCAGAACTCCTCTGGACACTGCTCACAAACCTTGAAGATCCAGAAGTACACACGACAGTGAGAAAAGCTACGAGGGATCTCTGCAGGGCATTCCCACTACCGTATCGGAGCTGAGATAACGATGATGCTGCTCACAGTATCGACACCGTGGCTGCAGGCAGTTCCCGCATTTCTCATTGCAGGCATTGTGACACTTGCTGCAGTCCCTCTTTCGATGATGCTTGCACGATATGTGGGCGCTGTTGCACAGCCTGATGAGAGGAAGCTCCATGCGAAGCCCACACCCCAGCTTGGTGGAGTTGCCATGGCTGCAGGGTTTCTTGTGGCACTTGCTGTCTATCATGGTTCAATCACAATGGTCAGCATCATAGCTGCTGCACTCATTCTCATCGTTGTCGTAATGACACTTGATGACATCTATGAGCTCCCGTGGTGGATGAAGCTCCTTCCCGAGATACTCGTTGGGATCATGCTTGCTGCTGGAGGAGTCGCAATCACGTTTGTCGCACTACCCGGGGGAACGCATGGAGCGCACATTGTGGAACTTGGTGTGCTCGCAGTGCCTGTCACTGTTGTCTGGGTAGTGGGCATGCAAAACTCAATCAATCTCCTTGATGGATCCGATGGAGTTGCAGCTGGAGTTGTTGCCATCGTTGCCATCGTCAGTCTTCTTGCAGCTGTCACCAGGAGCGATGTGGCCCAGACAACGGAGAGTGGCGTCATCATCATGTCCGGTGCCCTCTGTGGAGTCTGCATTGGATTTCTCGTCTTCAACCTTCCTCCTGCACAGGTATTCATGGGGGACTCCGGGAGCCACTTCCTTGGGACAGCAATTGCAGTGATCACCATTCTTGCAGTTGCGAAGCTTGCTGTTGCACTCTCTCTTCTCGTGCCTCTAATTGCACTTGGTCTTCCCATTGGGGATACTGCAGCAGCGATCATTCGGCGGAAGTGGAACGGGAAGGGAATCATGGAAGCGGATGCAGGACATCTCCATCATCGGCTCCGTGCACTGGGGCTCACCCCCATGGAGACAGCAGTCACCTTCTATGTGATTACTGCAGTCTTGGGGTGCATATCCCTATTCATCATTGGTCACCAGAGAGTGCTTGCAGTGATCGTGGCACTGTTCATGATCATTCTTGTGGGCATTGGGGCCCGGCTGTACTCGAGAAATCGTGCCGAGGGATCTCCAGTCCCACAGGGCGAACTTACCATCGAAGTCGAGGGACACCGGGAACTTGGTGGCAGGGGAGACCACGAGCCGCATGCGCATCGCCATGGCGGCGATGAATGAGTCCGGAGCTTCCGGACCAGCGACCGTCACAGGGCCTTGACCTGGGCATTGCGATACGGCTTGCACTCGGATTCCTCGTGCCATTCCTTCTCGGTGTTGGGCTCGCAACCCTGCTCCATGCTGGTGCATGGCTCATCCTCCTGGGAATAGGAACTGGTATTCTCGTGATGGTGGTGGTACTTGCAGGGGTAGTGAGATCCCTGCTGCGCCATCCATAGGAGGAGTTGGGGTGAAGACTATTGTCATGCGTGTTGCGATTGTCGCAGCAGTGCTCGCAATTCTTGCGACAGCTGCAGGGATTGCAATGCACAAGCCCTATCTTGGGCTCTTCGTTGTCCTCGGCTTCGCTCTTGCAGCAACGAACCTTGCGTATGTGAGAAAACTGCAGCGCAATGTTGGCGCATTCGTGCTTGTGACACTTGCGAGGCTTGCCTTCCTGACGATTGTCGTGCTCGGCATCGGATTCGCGTTCTCGATGTGGCCAGCAATCGTCACAGCGTTTGCGATTGCTATTGCAGAGCTCATCATCGGTTCGATGTATGCTGCCCGATACTTAGTATGATGGATCAGAAATGCTAGCACTCGATCTTCCACTCACACAGACACAGGTCAATGCCTGCAGTGGTTCGTCATTTCTCTGCCAGTACGACTATGTGACGATAGGATTCTCGATCTTCTGTGCACTGCTGACATTTTTCATTGTATACCTCGTTGCACGACACTTGTCTCACAGGAAGCCAGGGAAGCTCCAGATGATCTTTGAGCTCGTGTATGGATACATCAGGGATCTCACCTACACATCGGTGTCCGAGGATGCGGATTTCGTGATCACG
>DAIDIX010000035.1 GCA_027451645.1 Candidatus Dormiibacterota bacterium
CACTGAAGAGACGTGCAAGATCGCTCTGGGGATCCCGGGAGGTAATGGAATCAACTGGCGTGTAGGATCGCGATCGATCACGGTATATCGTGTCGGCCACAAAGAGTGTTGCCTCATACCGGGACTTGTGGAACCGCCTGTCCCATCGTGAGAGCTGAAGATACCCCTCTGTTGTGGATGTCCGAAAATCGGTCCACTTCCCAGTGTCATGGACTGATCTCTCTCTGGCGTATGCACGCTTCCATCCACGTTTGGGTGTTCTGCCATGTGCCATGCGAGAGATGGTCGAAATAAGTTGTTCGCTCATGCTCACCATCTTGTTTCCTGCATGAAGACATGGAACGGACAAAGCAGCCAATCGAGACATGTCAAGCCAGGAAAGGGCAACAGACAGCGTATGCTTCATTCACGTCAGCATGGTCGTCGGGAAGTGCGCAGAGACTTGAGCACTGCACCCAGCACCATCAGCCAGTTGCATTGCAGCTGATTCTGCAGTGGTGGAGTATGGTTCTATCTGGTTGGCTCGGAGACCCCCAAGGTCTGAATCGAGCAGCACTCCTGGGAGAAGCTTGTCTTTGAGCATGGATAGTGCGCTCAGCTTTTTCAGTAGCCCTGCCACGTCTATCTGCTGTTGCGTACAGTCGTGCAAGAGCACTCTCAGAATCACGGGCCGTCATTGAACACCAGAGAGAGTTCGCGCATTCCCTGATTAGCTCGTCCGTACACAAAAGGCTCTGCCCCGTGCTGATGCCAGCGGATGCCCCTGGGCCATCGCCGGATGATACGGTTCCCATTTTGTGCGAGTGTCTTGCACTAGTCATATGCATGTCTACGAGTCCAAACTCGGTGTGCAGGACCTTCTTCGAGGATACGGAATATTGTGGAATTCCGTCGTTCACTCATGATCCATGTGATTTTTGGAACGGAAGGAGATATAGCAGACAAATGCACCACTTCGGCAGGCACGTCAGAATGGAGTGTCAGTCCTCGTGATCTTCATGTGTGTCAGCATGGTTCTCGGGCAGTACCCAGAGTGTTGTGCTCTGCACCTTGTCCACGACTATGCGTGTTCCTGCCTTGAGGGAGTGGGCAGCTGTGGTGACTGCTTTCCATGATTCTCCTTCAACCTTGACCCGTCCAGGCTCGCTTGCGTCTCCTACCTCGACCTCGACCACTCCAACTCTGCCCGTCATGGTTGACCGGGTTGGTTCAACAAGCTCATGTGCATGATGGCCATGACGAAAACGCCGGAGCGCATACGGTCGGAGAGTCAGTACGAGAACAGCCGAGAGTACTACCCATACAAGGAACTGTGCCCACATCGGAACTCCGAGGATGGAGAGAATGAGAGTCACGATGGAGCTCACTGCCATGAACACGGCAACAAATGCTGCAGAGTGAAACTCCAATGCAATGCATACAAGCGCAACGATCAGCCAGAAGAACCACATGGCATCATGGTACACGGTGGAAACATCGCTTGACATCATGTGTAGACATTTTTCTTTTGAATGTCGAGTGCAGCGGTCGGTGTTCAGACATGATTTCCGTATACTTGGGATATGAGTCGTCCCTGTACTGAATCGAACATTCTGGACCAGCTGAGGACAGTAGTGGATCCGGAACTCCATAAAGATGTCGTGACCCTGAACATGGTTCGTGACATCGTCATCGACGGTTCCACAGTAGCCATGCGTGTAGTGCTCACAACGCCAGCATGTCCACTCCGGGAGCGGATCCAGCAGGATATCGAGCAGGCACTCATCGGCGAGATCGAAGGCATTACTTCAGTCAAGCTCACCTGGGATGCAGAGGTTACACGCATGCCAGGACTTCCTGGACGGCAGGAAATACAGGGTGTCAGGAACACCATTGCAGTGAGTGCTGGAAAGGGTGGTGTTGGCAAGTCGACAGTAAGCGTGAATCTTGCCCTTGCTCTCCATGCATCAGGTGCAAAGGTTGGGCTTCTCGATGCGGACATCTACGGTCCGAACATTCCCATCATGCTCGGTATCGAGGATGAGAAGATCATGGGAACAAATGAGGAGATGTATCCTGTCATGGTGAACGGGATCGCTGTCATCTCGTTTGGCATGGTGCTCAAGAAGGGACAGCCAGTCATCTGGCGTGGCCCGATGCTTGGGAAGGCACTTCGCGAGTTCCTCTACAACGTTGTGTGGGGTGAACTTGATTACCTCATTATTGATCTTCCCCCTGGTACTGGTGATGTGCAGCTGAGCCTTGCCCAGAGTGCACCTCTGGGTGGAGCAGTCATTGTTACGACACCACAGGATGTCGCCATTGCGGATGTTGCACGGGGAATCTCGATGTTCCAGCAGCTCAATGTTCCTGTCCTTGGAGTCATTGAGAACATGAGCACATTTGTCTGCCCGCACTGTGGGGAGGAAACCTCCATCTTCGGCAGCGGTGGTGGTGAGGAGATTGCTTCAGCCTATGACATTCCGCTTCTCGGGAGTCTGCCACTGGATCCGAAGATCCGGACAGGCGTGCCAGGAGCTGGACCTGTGCTCGCAGCAGAGCCTGACGGGCCGATCGCAGCTGCATTCCGCAGTGTTGCTGAGCACCTTGCAGGTCAGCTGAGTACAGTGAACCTTGCAGGAGCGTCTGCACCTACCATGCCAAGCGGACCGAGAATTCCTCTCCGCCAGTAGGGGAGAAGGGAATTCCCGGGAACTGCCCAGGGATACTCCATCACGATCGGACTGAGCGTCTGTCCTGGAGCAGCTTTGTCGTGAGCCTGTTGAGCGGCTCAAGCGCCTTCTCGGTATCCGTGAAGACACGGATAAGCTGGTTGTACTGGGGGAGCCGTGTGACGAGTTCTGTGGTCTTTGCACGCTCAATGCCCTGCATCGGGTCATAGATGGTGACCATGCCGTCCTCAGCCATGGGATTGTGCGGTGCGATCTTTGCGCTTGCTACATCGACTTCGATCTTCAGTGATGGATACGTAGCCTTGAGTTCTCCAAGAAGCTTCTTCGTGAATGCAGAGGCGTTGACATCCCTGTGGAGGATGTTCTCATAGGCGAGGTGCCAGGGAAGATCGCGGTTCACGATGCGCATCCACTGGTCCCCAAGCTTCTTCTTCGTTCCCGTAGCACTCCGCGCCCACTCCTGGACAGATTCGAGGAGGTACCAGTCAGTGAGACGGAGATATTCTGATGGGCGTTCAAGGGGCGATCCGTCCATGAGTTCCGAAATGGTCTCCCTGAATATCTCACGCATGCTGAGATCGAAGCGGCGTACTGTTCTGTGGTGGTACACCTGCATGTACATGTAGAGCCGTGAGGCGAGAAACATTTCAAGTGCACCCACAGCATGGGAGTGAAGGACAAGAGTGTCATCGTAGACGAAGGAGTAGTGGATGAGCCGTGTCACATCAACAGGACCGAGCTTGACACCACACATGTGGGCATCGCGGGGGACATAGTCAAGGTTGTCGACTGTTGCAGGACCGCAGAGGACAGGTTTCAGGGCACGGAGCCAGTTGGGAGGCGTGTATCCCGGAATGTCACGGTCTGCCATGACCCAGGACACCCACATGGGATCGATGGATTCCCCTGGCTCAAAGGGATCGTTCGGACTCCTGCGGATGGAGGAGATGAGTTCACCAAGGTAGTGCCCAATGAGATGACGGCCAATATCCTCATGGTCGAGATTCCATTGGGAGAGCACCTCATGGTCGAAGTAGTGTCCGAATGGACCGTGTCCGACATCATGGAGGAGTCCAGCAAGGCGGAGAGTCTCTTCAACGCATGCACGCGATGGGGCATCGGGGTATGCCTCGTGGAGAGATGGGGTGATGCGACGTGCAAAGAGGGAAGCGAGGTGCATTGTCCCCAGAAGATGGACGAAGCGGGAATGTTCTGCTGAAGGGAAGGTCCACCATGCGGACTGCAGCTGGTGGATGCGCCTCAGCCGCTGGAGCCAGGGTGTATCAAGAAGGTCCTGCTCACTTGCCTCTCCAGGATGTGGCTTTGTGATTTCAATGTAGCCGTAGACTGGGTCAGCAAGGAGATGGACGTGATTGAACCGGTCATTGATGATGTCATGCGTGAGCGTTGGTGGTTCTTCAAACGGGATGGCAAGCGGATCCATCGACACCTCCTCACGGAATCGTATGCGGTAGTGCTGCTACCGCGACGTTGACTTCAGTGTACGGGCTTCCTGTGGGGCGATGTACTGCTGGAAGAGGTCAATGGGATCGTGGTCGAGCGGTCCAATCTGCTGGAATACAGTAAAGCGGGCAGCAAGTGCCTCGTACTGCTCTGCAAAAACAGGATCATCGTATGCATCGAGCGGGTTCCATTCTCCATAGTAGTAGCATTCCGAAATGCCTGCCTGGAGCATCTCCTTGAGGCAGCCAAAACAGGGCTGGAGAGTTGAGGTCATGGCAGCTCCAAGGGTCTGCTGCCCAAAGCGTGCTGCTGTGAGAATGGCATTCTGTTCCGCATGCACACAGATGCATACATCATATGAGCCACCTTTCATTCCGTGATTGCTGGCACGCTGTGAACAGCGGTAGCAGCCGCCTTCTGAGCAGTTTGGGACACCGAATGGAGTGCCGTTGTAGCCTGTTCCAAGCACTCTGCCCTCCCGTGAGAGGACTGCTCCAACATGTCGGCCAAGGCAGTCAGCCCGTGCCCGTGCTGCGAATGCGAGGAGAAGAAAGTATGTCTCTTTGTCGGGTCTGATGGGTGCTGAGCCTGGAGCATGTGTCGTATTCACGTCACTAGCGTACGATGTCGGCAGGGGTGAGTGCTTCGGGGACGACTGGAGGACGATATGCACGTATGGGCACTTGCAGTGCTTGTTCTGCTTGCGGGCTGGACACTGCTTGGAGCATACCGGTATCCACGAATGAAGGAAAAGCTCAGGAGTGGCAACCGCAGGGCACTTCTTCGCATGTACCGAACCACCATTGCAGGCCAGATTGTCATGGCAGGGATTGCCATTGTGGGAATGCGGAATGCAGTCTTCAGTACACCAGCACTTGGTGGGGGATCCTATGCTGCTCTTGCAGCTGGGGTTGCGATTGGGTGCAGTGTGGCCCTCCTGCTCGCTATCGTTATCACACGGCTCAAGCATCGTGGCAGTGATCCTGAGGTTCCCATTGTCGGGGATATTCGGGATCTCATACCCCGTACTCGCGAGGAACGGTTATGGTTCCTTGGGGTTGCACTCTGTGCTGGAGTGTGCGAGGAGATTCTCTTCCGTGGATTTGGCTTCTATGGGCTCCATCTCCTCGGACTTCCGTATGGAGTTGTGTGGCTTGCAGATGGTATCCTCTTTGGCCTGGCTCATCTCTACCAGGGGATCCGTGGCATGATCGGTACAGCAGTCATGGGGATTGTCTTTGCACTCATTTACGGATTTGCTGGTGTGCTTTTCTTTGGCATGATCCTGCACTTCGTTCTCGATGCACGACTCACGCTCATCCCCTCTTCATGGCTGGGTCCCAATGGAGGAGTCGAAGGGAGCACTTCGGAGCCTGGTTAGTGCGATTTGCCACGACGGGCTACCGAGTCAACAGTTACTGCTGCAAGGAGGACGAGTGCAGTGACAACGTACTGAAGTGCAGCTGAGAGTCCGAGAAGACCCATGCCATTGTAGATGGCAGCAATGACAATGCCTCCAAGAACTGCATGGAGTGCCTTTCCATGCCCACCAAACAGCGATGTGCCCCCGATGACAGCAGCTGCGACTGCATAGAGGACAAGCTGTCCGCCATCAAGGTTTGTCGAAACTGACTGGAGGCGTGATGCATAGACGATTCCTGCAATGCCAGCAGTGAATCCAGAACATGCGAAGGCAATCGTCCTGATGTTGGCAAGCCCTATTCCTGCACGACGTGCAGCTTCCGCATTGCCTCCAACTGCATACACATATCTCCCGTATGCAGTCCGTCCAAGGAGGAAGCTCCAGAGTGCCAGGACAGCCAGGACAAGAAGCACTACCCATGGGAGTCCCTCAATGGGGAAGAGAATTCCACGATTCGCGTTTGCAATGAGGAGGAGCGCAATGCCTGCTGCAGCAATTCCGCCGATCTTGATCCATGTGACAGAGGAAGGTGGTGCTACGAGTCCAGAAGTACGTCTCCGGTGTTCACGGCTCCAGATGAGCAGTCCATAGACTGCAACAGCAATTCCCATGACGAGCCATCCCCAGAGTGGCGGAATCGAGGCATTTGCAATGCCATTGAAAAATGCATCATTGATGGGGAGCGTGCCGCCATTGCCAAGAATCATGAGCATGACACCCTGCCAAGCAAGGAGGCCTGCAAGCGTGACCACAAATGATGGGAGTCCAAGCCGTGTGATTATTGTTCCCTGGAGGGCTCCAATAGCTGTTGCAACAAGGAGTGCAACAAGAAGGGCCAGCCAGACTGGCCAGCCGATAGTCCCCTTCACGAGTTCAGCAGCAATGATCCCGGAAATTCCTGCAACAAAGCCGATGGACAGATCGATCTCCCCGAGGAGGAGTGCAAACACTTCGCCCATTGCGAGGAGCATGAATACAGATCCCTGGACAAGGAGGTTCACGAGGTTCCCGGGGGAAAGGAAGTTGCTGTTTGCTGACTGGAAAAGGATGCCGATGACGACGAGTCCGACAACTACAGGAAGGACTCCGCTCTCACCCGTGATGATTTTCCTCCACATGTCGTGGGCATAACTGCTGAATGTTGCCTGTGGTGGTGGAGGCGCTGCTTCGGAGATGCGTGCAGCTGGCAGCTCTCGGTGCTCATCTGATGTGCTATGCACTGCCATGATGACGCTCCTCCTGCGGAATGCCAAAATGGAGCCTTCCTGCAGTCATGAGTTCGACGACCTTCTGGCGGGTGAGGGATGAAGCAGGCTCATGGGCTGCAAGTGTGCCGAGATAGAGGACTGCAATGGAGTCCGCAACACTGAACACATCATTGAGGTTGTGGGAGATGAGGATGACTGCGAGACCCTGGGACGCGAGTTGTGTCACGAGCTTCAGGACCATCGCAGTCTGTGCAACGCCAAGTGCTGCAGTTGGCTCGTCCATGATGACAAGTTTCGAGTTCCACATCACTGCCTTTGCAACGGCAACTGCCTGTCGCTGACCTCCCGAAAGTGATGCGACTGGCTGCCGAATCGACCTGACAGTGGTGACAGAAAGGGATGCCAAGGTTGCTGCTGCCTGCCGTTCCATGCTGTCCTCATCAAGGGTAAGGTGTCGTGTGACTTCCCGTCCGAGAAACATGTTCTGAACGATGTCGAGATTGTCTGCAAGGGCGAGATCCTGGTAGACAGTCTGGATGCCGAGATCGTAGGCGTCTTTCGGCGACGAGATGTGTACAGGTTTGCCATTCCAGTACAGTGTTCCTGCATCATGTGCGAAGATTCCGGAAATGCATTTGATGAGTACGGATTTCCCTGCACCGTTGTCTCCGCACAGTGCAGTAACCTGGCCCTCACGGATAGTGAGATTCACATCCGTAAGTGCATGAACGGGACCAAATGATTTCGAAATGCCCTCGAGACGGAGGAGTGGAGGAGATGGTGAGTTTTGCATCGGAGTCGATGCCCCCTGAAAGTGGCTGGAGCATCACTCGGTTGAAGTGATGCTCCAGCTGGGTGACGGTTATCCTGAGATTCCGTACTGACTGCAGACAGAAGCTCCGACTGCAGCACAGAGTTCTGTAGCACTGATGAACTTGTCCCTGATGACTGTCTTTGCCATGTTGCTTGCATTCACTGAGACTGGGGTGAGAAGGATGGAGGGGACTGCCACTTTTGCAGTCGTGTCCTGGGTTGTTCCATTCACGAGGCCGGATGGGGGAGTCACACCTGCCCTGACATAGAGGGCAAGCGCAACTGCAGCCTGTGCCTCAAGGTAGATCGGCTTGTAGACTGACATGCACTGGTATCCCTGGAGGATGTTCTGCATTCCCTGGAGCGTTGCATCCTGGCCAGTGGTGGGGATCGTCTTCGGAGGAATGTTCTGTGCCTTGAGGACAGAGATGACAGAGTTGCCAAGCCCATCGTTTGCAGAGACCACTGCATTGATGTCCTTGTGTGCAGTGAACTGCTGCTGGAATATGGTGAGGGCCTGCTGGTTGTCCCAGCTTGGTACAGCTATTTCGCCAACTTTCACATACGTTCCATTCTGGAAGTACGGATTGAGGATGGAGTTGTACCCCTGGGCAAAGAGGGTGGCATTGTTGTCGGTTGGTGCACCATCAAGCTCGAAGACATGAGGTGACTTCACATTCCACGCACTGATGCAGTCAACGAGTCCCTGTCCAATGACTTTTCCAACAGTGACATTGTTGAAGCTCACATAGTATTCGCGACTGCCACCAAGGACAAGGCGGTCATAGTCGATGACTGCCACTCCGTGGGCCTTCGCGTATGACTCTATGCTCGCACCGACGCCAGAATCGAGTGGATCAACAAGAAGCACGCTTGCACCATCAGTGATATCAGCCTGAGCAAGAGTGAGCTCTGTTGCATCGCTACCCTGGGCATTGTCGATCTTGTATTGCGATGCGGAGAGGCCTGCAGCCTTGAATGCCTGTGCAAGATACGGTGCATCAAAGTCCACATACCGTGCTGATGAGGCAGTGTCAGGAAGGATGACTCCGATCTTTCCCTTGCCCTGGGAAGCGAGACCAGTAAGCTGCTTCATGACAGAGAATGTATTGTCGAACGAGCTTGCCGTGATGTTCGTAGGAATCCCGCTTGACGGCGAGGGGGATTTTGATGGTGATGTGCCCGATGTTCCGCAGCTTGCCACAACGACAGCAATGACTGCTGCTGCCATGACAAGTCCGGAACGGTGCCGGAAATTGATGCCCATGCTGGTTCCTCCCAATGAGCAGGTTGAGATGCGATATTTATTCGCTAACTCAACAATAAGCCTAGCGCTATACGTTAAGCAAGGGCATTCCCTGCAGTTACGTGCGCTGCACCTGCTGCTCGGAACTGGAATGGAGTGCTGTCAGGGTGCCATGCACTTCCAGCGTTGGGGAACCTGCATCCTTGCCGAGATCGCGGGTCCTGTAGTGGTGTCTGCAGAGGACATGATACGTTGCTGCAGGGTCAACGACTGTGCCGGATGTCACCATCTGTCCACGCTCAACACGTGCATTATGGGTTGCCTTCGCTCCACACCAGCAGCGTGCTGGAACTGGGAGCTCATTTCTTCTGTCTGCAACTTCGAGAAGGCGCTTCGCACCTGGAAACATCCTGCCAGTGAAGTCTGTGAGAATGCCAAATGCGTAGACATCGATGCCAAGAACATCGACAGCAAGTGCCAGCTGGTCGATCTGCACTTCTGTGTAGAACTGGGCCTCGTCACAGATTGCATAGGATATGGGCACTGATGAAGCAAGATCCTCAAACAGATCGAGATCTTCCGGTACTGGGTATGCCCTTTCAGCAAGGCCTATCCTGCTTGAGATGACATCCCCATTGCGGTCGAGCTTTGTGTATCTCCGTCCCTCGACACCACGTGAGCGGAGGGTGAAATCGAGCTGGAGAGCAAGTGTGGACTTGCCTGAATCCATCGTGCCAGAGAAGAAGGTGAGCTCAGCCATTGATCCCCCAATACTGGTTGCGGTGCACTACCACGCCATCATCACCTATTCGGGGAAATGGAGTCAATGGAATCGGGAAGTGTGCTAGTTCCATCCCGTTGTGCATGTGCGGGGAGTGGCAGTGGGAAGGACGTGGGATGCACTTCCTGATGCAACGAGGGGCCCAGTATGCGGAATAGAAGTGAACGGGATTGGTATCCCTGCAGCAGTTCCGAGCGAGTGGGCAAATGTGGATAGCGCTTCATTGGGGTTGACCCTGATGCGGGGGAGGTAGAGGAGATTCGCTGAGGTGACAACATTTGAATTCTCGCTGCTGTCAATGACTCCCCCAATGTAGTTGTCCTGGCTCACCAGGGAGAAGACGCGAGGAGTAAGTGGCCCAGCTGTGGCTGGTGACGGATATGGCCACATGCCAGTGTAGGCAATGAACTGGGGGTAGGAGGCGATATGCGATGTGATGGCTGCAGTTGACTGGGTAATGATGGCAGCTACTGTGGAGGGGTTGCCATACCAGAAGGACACATTGTCCTTGAGGGTGTGATCCTCGATCCAGAAGCCATCCGTATTGAGAGAAGACACATCCTGCCAGGTGAGATATGCATGGCCAGGGACCTCAATCCCGATGAGCGATGTGGTGATGAAAAACGTTGCTGTCATGCCATACCGCTGGAGGATGGGAACTGCATAGGTCCATGGCCCTGAGCGGCCGTCATCAAAGGTGATGACGAATGGCCTGCTCGGCAGTGGCAGACCGTACAGGACAGCATCAACGAGCCGTGCAAGTGAGATGGCATGAAAGCCGTTTGCAGAAAACCATTCCATTTCCTGGGCAAACTGCCCAGGACTTACTGTGAGGCTTGCATCAAGCCGGTAGGCGTAGAACGAGGGATACCAGGAGGGAGATGGGGGTGGAGCAATGTTGTGGTACATGAGAATGGGAACATGGAGCGGGTGGGAAGCGGGAAGAGCTGCAGGAAGGAGTACTGGTGCATCCTGCGATGCAGGGCCCTCTCCGACGATCGCTGCTCCAGTAGTCGTCACCCGGATGTCAAGCACCAGCGAAGCATAGAGAGACGCCGCATTTGCAGGGCGGAGCTGTGCAGGATGGGTGAATGTCAGATGGACAGGAACTGACCATAGCCCTTGGACATTCGTGAGTGTCTCGCTGCTTGTCCATGCTGCATTGGGCTGGGGAGTGCCCAGTGAGTAGCCTGCAATGGATCCAATGGGGAATTTTGCCTGAAGCATTGCTGTACGGGCAGCTGCGCTTGGCCACTGTTCCATGGCCACGGGATCGAGTTCCTGCCACTGGCTCGCAAAGTCTCCTGTGGGGAACGCAGACATGAAGGAATTTGCTGCTGCAAGGACTGTGGACGATGGATCAGCTGCAGGTGATGGTGAGGGGACAACAGAGGACGTGGGTGCCAGAGACGAGGTTGGGGAGGGAAGAGCCGATGGTGATGTGCTGCCAAGTGTTGGGAAGCAGGTGTTGTATCGGTGCGGAAGCGGCTCTTCGGAAGCAGCATCAGTGATACGTGCCTGGATGTGCTGGTGCGACACAGTGCTGTTGCAGGCAGAAAGGATGGAGATGAGTATGATGCCTGTGCCCAAGAGCATGCTACTGAAGGAAAACCTGCTGGGAAAAAGTTGCATCGTTGGTGGAGACCTGTGTGTGGGTGCAGAAAAGCGCTATCAGGACAACGATGCGCCTACACAAAATGATACGGATATTCGCCACGGAAGAACACAGGCCAGAAAGGCATGCAGGGAAGCACTGGGCGTGCTCCCCTGCACATGTGGGTCTAGGGAAGTCTTCTTCGTGGTC
>DAIDIX010000036.1 GCA_027451645.1 Candidatus Dormiibacterota bacterium
GGCCTCGCGATTGGCCTGTTTGGTCCCCTGTTCACTGTCTTCGCTTCCGTGAGTGCCCCTGTGGCAACGGGAACATTCCTGAATTCACTCACTGGCGTACTTGCAGCGGGATCCCTCTGTATTGGCAGCATTGTCGGAACAGCTGCAGTCATCATCTGGCCGCATGAAACTGCATCCAGCAGAAGGGAAGCTGCACACCTCCTCCTGCTCCTTGGACTCCTTGGAACTGTGGCAGGCTCCCTTTTCCTCGGATATGCAGCTGTCGTGCAGGATCCTGCTGTCGCACCGTTTACCAGCACTTTTGTTGATGCGCTCATTGGCGGAGTCACATTGGCTGCAGCAGTCGCATCCTTTCTTTTTGCTTCTGCAGCATCCCACCCGGCAGCACGAAGGGTTGGCACTGGAGCAGGTGCAGCGCTTGTGAGCTGGGCTGCTGCTGCCATCCTTGCAGCAGTTGGCATTACCTACCCGAGCACTGCACTCAGTCTGACAGCTGCCATCCTTGGATGCATCGGTGCTGCTTTCCTCACTGCAAGTCTCTTCCTTACTTCACATGGCAGTGCAGCAGAAAAGTCCTCATAGCCTGGGTACCGCAGCCTCCTGCAATCGGGGCATTCCCTTCAAGGACAGCCGGAAGACGCACTTTGCTGCTGGAATGCTGAGCTGGGCTGAGAGGAATCGCCTTCGGGGGGCCCGGCTCTTGGCCGTACGCCAGAAGTGAGCTTCCAACTGCCGTACCTATGCGAGAATGCATGCCACTCCTGCAGCAAAGGGGACAGTCCGCAGCTCCCCCGATACGTCATCTCGTCCGCATGGGATGGGCCAATAGCTGCAGTGGAGACGCTCGTCTGTCTCAGCCGTTTCCGCAATCTCGTGTCATCGCACACCACTTCGCTCAGGTTCCACGTTTTCATGTGAGCAGGTACGGGTATGTCTCATAACGCTGTATCTATTCCCATCGAAGGAGTTCCCATGCATTCAGAAATGCAACGGCTGCTGACTGAACGGCGTGCTGCATCGCGGGCAAAGGCTACACCTGAACGGCTTGCTGTCATGGATCGGGCTCTTCATGATCTTGAGAGATCTGGAATACAGGATTCAAGCCTGCAGGTCGGCATGAAGGCAGCTGACTTCGCCCTCCCCTCAGCAGCGGGCGAAAATGTCAGACTCTCCAGCATTCTCTCCCACGGTCCAGCAGTGCTCGCCTTCTACCGTGGCCAGTGGTGCCCGTACTGCTCAATTGAGCTTCGTGTCCTGCAGACAAGGCTCGAGGATTTCCGGAGAGAGCATGCAACACTTGTTGGAATCTCTCCGCAGACACCTGACAACAGTCTCTCAACCACTGAACTGATGGATCTTGCATTTCCTGTCCTGTCGGATGCGGGCAATGCAGTAGCTGAACAGTTTGGTATCGTCTTTGAGCTGCCTGAGGACCTCCAGCATGCGTACTCAACCATGGGTATCGATCTCGCCAGTGCAAATGGAGATTCCTCCTACAGACTTCCCATTCCGGCAACGTTTGTCGTTGCACAGGATTTCACGATTGCCTGGAGGTTTGTGGAACCGGACTATACGAAGAGGGCTGATCCAGATGATGTTCTTGCTGCAGTGAGGACAGTCACGAGTGCTACAGTACATCCCTGAGCATGCTGTGACATTCTCACGGAACAGATCCTCAGGGAAGCCTTCCCTGCACCAGCTGCAGCATCACGAAGACATTTGATGACACGTTTTACTCGCATTTTTTTGAAGGATGATATTGTCCGTGACACGTCCGTGCAGGACCAGTACGCTATGAGATGTCAGTTCTTTATCAAGAACGGCACGCTCCGGGAGGGGGTTCCCGATGCAGGCGCACGCTACAGTGTCTACCACTGAAGCATTCTGGGGGGAACGCGCTTGCTGGCATTGATATCTTGAGATCACTCAATGCCGCACGCCCTCACGAACCAGCAGATGCAGGCACCGAGCGCCTTCCCTTCATTCGAAAGGGAGCATGGAGATACTGTGACACTCGAATTTGAAGCAATTTCCCCGCTCATGCCAGCAGATGCCTCAACCCGGCAGGATCTCCTGCGGCTGGCATCATCTGCCGATGACCCGTATGCCCGTACCACAGCACTTCATATAACAGCCTCAGCCTACATCATCTGTCCAGCAGCACAAAGCGTGCTCATACGGTGGCACTCAGTTGTCAGAAACTGGATTCAGGTGGGTGGACATGTTGATGCAGACGACATGAATCCGCTTGATGCAGCTCTTCGTGAGGCGCAGGAAGAGACTGGCCTTCCTGATCTCATCCCCCTTTGCACCCCCACTCCGTGGGTCCCCTTGCAGGCAGTCACTGTCGTAGTGCCTTCCTCACCGAAGGAAAGGAGCCATCAGCACCTCGACCTCCGCTATCTGCTGAGAACGCTCCTTCCTGAAGCAAGCGAACCGGAACATGAGGACAATCCTGTGCGCTGGATTACATACGAAGCAGCAGAGTCTGAGGTTTCCGACCACACAGTGCTCGCGGGAATACGGATGATTGCCACACTCTCAGAGCGCACGGACAGGTTTCGAGGAAATCACGAGCATGTCCTTCAGGAGCTGCTGCAGACTCAGTAACCATCAGCAATGGAGCAGATCATGTCTATCTCCAGCGCTGCACCCATCGGAAGTTCCGGTACGCCAAATGCACTGCGGGCATGCACACCCTTTTCTCCCCAGAGAACAGCGAGCACATCGGATGCACCGTTGAGCACTGCAGACTGCTGAACAAATGTCGGGGTAGATTTCACCATTCCTGTCAGTTTGAGTATCTGGGCAACACCATCCAGTGTCCCTATCGACTTTCTGACAGTACTCAGGAGATCGAGGGCAGTGAGACGGGCAAGCTCGTATCCCTGCTCGTGATTGATATTGTCGCCGAGTCTGCCAACAACTGGCTTCCCCTCACGACGGCATACATGCCCTGATACAAAAAGCAGCTGACCCCACCGTACTGCAGGAGCGTAGTTTCCTGCTGGCGGAATTGGCTCAGGAAGAACTATTCCACCTTCCACAAGTCGCTGTTCAATATTTGGCATCTGTATGTTCTCCCTCTCTCAGGTCGTAATCAGGCTCGAGCGTAGGAGTGTAGTCCCACAATCCACAAGTTTACTGCGTAGAGCGTCACAATCAAGGCAGCAAATCCAAATGCTGTTATCACTGCTGCCCTTTTCTCCTTCCAGCCAAAGGTCACACGTGCATGGAGATAGATTGCAAAGATTGCCCAGGTGATGAAGGCGAATGTCTCCTTCGGATCCCATCCCCAATACCGGCCCCATGCCTCCTCTCCCCAGATTGCACCGCAGATGACTCCAAATGTCCAAACAGGGAATCCAACCATGACAAAGCGATAGCTCATGCTGTCGAGCCATGCTGCGCCTGGAAGTCCATCAGCAATGGAGGCAATAATGCCACGATGACCTGCAGCTGCCATGCGAGCACTTCCCTCACTGTCTCCTGTTTCCAGTGCACCTGCAGCAGGAATGTCCATCGTTCCTCCTGCAGCACTCCCTCCAGCAACTGCAAAGGCAAGCTGCTGTTCCGACTTTGCACTACGGAGTGCAGAAATCTTCTTTCCTCGCGACGGGGTGGCGCCACCATCTCGCTTGTCAGTCCATGACTTCAGCAGATATGCCATGGCAAAGAAGAATGAGAAGGTGAGTATGGCTGAGGCTGTAGCCATTGCAGTGACATGGATTGTGAGCCAGTAGCTATGGAGAGCAGGAACTAGATTTCCCGGTGGCTCATACAGCACATAACCCACGCCAAGAAGTGCGATTGCCACACCAGCAGAAGGGAGACCTATCATCCTCTGACGTGTACGAATGCACAGGCCAATGGCACAGGACATCAGGATGAAGGAAATCCCCATTGAGTATTCATACATGTTGCCAAGTGGCCAGTGATGTCCCTCAATACCGCGCAGGATGATTGACACCAGCTGGAAGGGCCAGCCAATGCACATGGCAGCAAGACCAATTTTCGTCAGCACATCCTTCCGGACAGCCAGGTATGCAACGAAACAGACGAAGGCCAAGAGATACCATGCGAGTGTAATCCAGAACAGATCTAGTGACAGTGGAGCTGGACCCTGTGAACCCATCGACTTTCCCCCTCAACCTTGGCGAACAGGAGCAGCAAGGAACGTAGTGGAACGAACATCCCACTACGTTCCTGCTGTTGTTCTCAGCTTACTTTATCCAGGATACTCCCCGAGTGTCACTTGGTAGGTCTTGGATGACCCGTCAGCCTGTGTCACGACAATCGGGACAGTCTGTCCCGGCTTCAGGTTTGCAAGGATCTCGCTCAGCGACTGGGTATCCGTCACGGCCTGTCCATCAAGACTCGTTATGGTGTCTCCAGCCTTGATGCCTGCCAGTGCAGCTGGCTTCCCAGCAATGACACTCACGACATAGACACCAGACCCCTGCTGGAGTGTCTGTGCCTGTATGCCGATGTACGCACGGCCAGAGTTGGTCACTGTGCCACTCTGTACAAGCTGCGTCGCAATTGTCCGTACTGTATTGCTCGGGATGGCAAATCCTATTCCTGCAGCAGCTCCACCCAGCTGCTGGTCCACAAGACCAAGTGTGGGAATTCCGACAACATTGCCATTGAGATCTACAAGCGCACCTCCACTGTTGCCTGGGTTGATGGGTGCACTCGTCTGGATGACATCACTGAGCGTTGTTCCTGACTGGCTCTCGGTGACCGTCCTCCCAAGGGCACTGATGATGCCTTCAGTCACACTGCTGTTCAGGCCGAGGGGATTCCCGATGGCGAGAACGAGGTCTCCAACCTGGAGCTTGCTCGAGTCAGCAAATGTTGCTGGCGAGAGTCCTGTTGCATTGATATGGACTACTGCGAGATCGTCCTCTGGAAAGGTACCTTTCACTGTCGCTGGGTAGTGCTTGCCGTTGGTAAGTACCACCTGGAGGTTCGTTCCTCCTGCAATGACATGGTAATTCGTGACAATGTCGCCATTTCCGTCAAAGACGATACCTGACCCCAGGCCCTGGTCCGTCTCCACCTCGACAACGGAAGGGTTCACTCGCGCCACTACATTGATGAAATTCTGCTGGAGAGTGGCAGCCTGTGTGCCTGGAGAGAGTGATCCTGCTGCAGGTGCAGGACTCAATGACACATGTGGCGATGCTGTGGAACCGGGATTCGATCCTGCTGTTCCGCATCCGGCAAGTGCAATGCCGAGTGCCAGTGCAGCAAGTCCGGCATGCACTCGCGGTATACCTGATAGGTGTAGTGCTTTCACTGTGCTCTCCTTGATTTAGAAGCTGCATGTGTGGGCAACACGATGCAGTGGGGACTGGGAAGTTGTCTGTCCAGTTGTCACTATTGCATGATCCAGCTTTCACAGAGATTACGATATTTGGTCTGGGTCAACGCAGCCCGAAGACGACATTTCTGTTGTGCTAAGGTTAGGGGGCATCTTCACAGATGCGGAGCAGCTCTGCACCTGACAGTAGATCCGCAGCTCTCAGACGACATGCCTTCATCACCATCCTCACGAAACAAGCCGCACGCCCGCACTCCAGCACGATCTGCTGCCCCTGCACAGAGGCCGTGGTGGAAGGAGCGACTGGTGACCATGCCTGTCATCGTCATAGTGCTATTCATTGCATTCGTCATTGGCATCCGGCTTGCATCATCGTCATTCTCCCCTTCAGCTCCCACCATTGATCATCTCCCGTGCTCCACTGCACCGCAATCCGCAGCTGCACTGGCCCACGTGGGAATCACAGCAGATGGAACCTCGCGCACCATTCCTGCTGGAATAGGGTTTGTGAAGCCATGGTCCACAAACCAGGGGAGTGAGGGAACATACTCGGGAACAATCGTCATAGGCGGCACCTGTGTATACCCTCTTACGACCCAGGCTCCAACCGGGCTCGTTCACATCCTCGGAAAGCCAAATGCCCACATGACCCTCGCAGCGTTCTTCGCCATCTGGCATCAGCCTCTCACTGCAGACCGTGCAGCAACATGGCACGGTCCAGTCACCATCTATGTAAATGGGAAGCGAACCAGTGCCCTCCCCTCAGCCATTCGGCTCACGAACCATACTGCTGTGGACATTGTGGTAGGTTCACCTTCTGCAGCACCAAAGCCGTATACGTTCCCCTCGTAGCAACACGTCTCCCTCATTCCAACATTCATGGTTTTTGTGGGAAAATGAAGCAAACACAGAATACATACCCGCTTTTGTAGCGTTCATGGAGAATCTACTGCAATGAACCCATTTGTCATGGCTCAGGCACCTGGTCTGGTATTTGTCATCCTCATGCCTGTACTCATGCTTGGCTTGACCTTTCTTCTCACGTGGGCTCTGTACAGCATTCTCGGTGGACCCTTCCACCCATCTGCACCTCACAAGCAGTCCTCCCCCAAAGGCAAGCACGCCTAGGGCTATCCCGCCTATTCCGGCATCCACAGGATCGCACCTGCAGCCTGCTCTGCAGTACAATGAAAGATACATTTCTGTACATCAGTCTGATCACCAGTTTCGCAGAGGGTCTACTCCATGGCAAACACAATCAAAGAGTCTAAGGGTGTTGCTTCCCAGTCAGGTGTACTGACACACCGCAGATGCCCTGTCTGCCAGCAGTACATGCGGCAGAATGAGATTGGTGTTGAGTTCATCTACAGGCATGAGCGAAAGGCTGGCGAGCCACGTCGTGAGCGTGTTCTGAAGCACACGAAGAACTGCAAGGCTGCCTAGTCTCCATTTCCCCTGCACGATCTTGAACCATTGTCGCGAGATGTGCAGATGATACTCCCCCTTTTTTGAGGCCATTCTGCTGACCCCACACATTGGCTCACATATGGAGCTGCATGGTGCTACTGCGGAATGAAGTCCACGATGAGACGAGTGGGCCCCAGGAGATACGAAGGACGAACTGTTACAGGCTTTGCAACGCTGAATTCGTATACAGTCTCGTTGACGCCTGCAGATGGCGGAATCATATGAACTGCTGTGATGGTCGTCGTCTCTGACAGGGGAGCAGGACTGCCCTGCGGACGGGCACTCCTGATAACTACGATGACATTGCCCGTAGCTGCATCAGTTCCAATGGTCACCTGCGATTCAGTCGATCCTGTGAGATCAAAGACTACTCGGTAGTACCCCGCATGCTGTCCGTATCGCAGATCCTGGACTTCCACAGGCTGCGCACTCGTTCCAAGTGTCTGAACATTCGTGAGTGCTATCTGCTGAGCTCCATGCGAAGCTGGTGTTGCGGTTGGCTGCACCGATGCTGATACGGATGCGGGAGCAGCGTGGTGGGCAGCAGCATGAGTACTCTGTACAGCAGCAGGCCTGTGTGCAATAAGGAGAGTCGCAGCAAGTGCAGCAACAACGATGCCACCCCCAATGAACTGCAGTACACGTGACGGACTCCTGTCCTGAACAAGTGCGTCAATGCGCTTGGCGACACCACTCTTCAATCCCCCATCAGTACTGCGGGATTTTCTGTGGGCAGCAACAGCGCTCGCGTGTCTTCCTTCGAATGAGGAGGAATGGGCCATGACATTCTTGGCTGGATCAGTGTCCACTTCATGATGCAGGTGGGACTCCGAATCTCCACGCGCAACGGCTGCATGGTCCTCAGCTGGTGAGGCTTCTGCATCCGCTGTAACGATGGGATCCATCAGCAATGCCTCATCATGCAACTGCTGAGACTCCACGGTATGGCTATGATCACGTGCCTTCTGCACCATTGCAACTGCTCGTCCCACCTGTGTGGCTGCAAATCCCGCAACAGAAGCTCCCTGGTGGAGCAGTCGTTGTGGAGCTGAGTGCACGCGCTCCTGTGGAGCCCCTACTCCGTGAAGAGTTTCGATCGTGTCCTCCTCACGTCGGTGAGAGAAGCGAGGCAGGAGAGCCTGGACACGGAAGAGGATCTGGTCCTTGAAACCAGGATGGAGAAGAACTACTTCTGACTCGTCATCCTCTTCCATCCCAAGAAATGCCGTTTTTTTTTCCGTAGCTGGCATCTCCGTGGCCTGGGCAGCGTCAGACTGAGCAGTGTGCTCAGGAGAGGCCAAAGCCGTGCTGGGACGGGGAGACACAGCTGTCGGCCCGTCCTCAAGCACAGATGGTGGTGGTGCAATGGTTGGGGGTCTCCAGGGGGAAGGTGTCGCAGCAGGAGACTCGTGTTCAAGAACTTCTGTCGATGCATGCAGTGCAGCGCTGTCCTGAAGATGCAATGCACCCCATTCCGACATTGGCTCAGCCTGCGGGGAATGGGACGTGCCGCCTCCCTGTCGTGGCTCTCGCACTCCTGGATCCTCCTGCTGAGGATTCCCTGGAAGTTCTATGGGTCTCTCCTGCTCTTGAGCAGCAGAGGAAGCGGCAGCATGGGACCCCTCTTCGGTAAGGGAAGGGGAGGAGGAAGGCACAGGCAGGGAAGAGGGATCCCCATGCTGGTTGGAAATTGCTGTGGACTGGTCGTCATCGACTGGTGCAGCGGATGGCTCAGAAGCTGGTGCATCATTCATGTCGTGCTGGCTTGCAGGCGCTTCTGGTGACCACGGGAGCGCTGCGCCATTTGTCTCGGCACGTAGCCACGGGAGTGACTCATTGGGAGTGTGGGATGTGGTGCTGGATTTCCGTTCAGGGAGAGGAGCATCCTCTTCCTGGAGCCCAAGCTCAACGAAGAGGTGCCTCACTACATCATCATTTGCGTGAATATGGACAAGCTGGCGTATCCGCTTTGCCTCACTCCGCATCATGTCGAGAGCAGAATGGCACCGTTCACATCCTACGAGGTGCGCATCGACTTCCCCTGTCACTGCAGGCTCGAGTTCGCCATCGAGATACTGGCTCAGGGTGAGATAGCTGCATTTCATATGGCAATCTCCCTGAAAATCGTGCCGAACTCCCGTCGAGCCATTGCAACGGAACGACCTGCATTCGCTGGTGAACATTCCAGCACGCGTGCAACCTCGCGATACTCGAGACCAGCAAAGTCCCTGAGAAGAAGGCTTGCCCGACGATCAAAGGGCATTGTCATGAGTGCACGCTTCACGGTATTCACCTTGGAAACGAGCTGCGTGTCGATATCAACGAATATTGGGTACGTCTTTCGACGGAAGAGTCTCGACAGTCCCCTCGGGCGGGCCGGGTAGCTCGTCTTCTGCCTGCAAGCACGGGTTACTGCACGATACAGACTTGCCCTTGCTTCGTGATTCCACTGTGGAGGAGGATACCTGAGAGTATGCGCAATGCCTGCTACTACATACTCCGTTGCAGCACTCGTATCCCCGACGAGATGAATCGCATAGGATACGAGGTCGTCCAGCTCCTCTCGTATGAGAGTTGCTGGGGCTTGTGCTGCAGAGGGAGCTGTAACGTGTGTCATAACGTGGAGAAAATGTAGAGTGGAACGCTATAAGCAGGATACACATGTTCGATATGCACGTCAATGTGTCATTTTCGTCACATCTGTTACCATATCGTCATTTAAGCGTCATTTGGACACGCTATACGCACGATCCTTCCCCTATCGACTGACCGAGGCTTTCCCAGTTCCTGCCATGCAGATCGGGGGATGGGAAGATCTGCCACATACACGTCACCCCATGCATCAGGAGAACGGAATCCTTTCTTTGTGGCAGCAAGGCAGAGGGTGGCATCGGGCTGGAATGCATCTCCATCTGCTTCACCTGTCGTCGCATCGACACCAGTTGGCACATCAATTGCAAGCCTCCGTGCATGGACAGTGTTGAGCATCCTGCATGCTGTTGCCACCTCTTCTCTCAGGGGGAGCACACTTCCCGTACCAAGGATTGCATCCACAAGGACTCCGCCCCCGTATGTCGAGGCGAGCACTTCCCGAGATGGAATGGATATTGCAATCGGAATGCCAGCACGTCGTGCCCGAAGTAGATGTCCATGAGGAAGCTCCCTCATGCGCTCCTCCGCTCCAGTACAGATCACGTCAACTGCATATCCCCAGTCCGCCAAATGCCGTGCAGCAACGAGTCCATCGCCACCATTGTTCCCGAGTCCCACTACAATGCCGATGCGCCGTTCCTGTGGATATGGATCGCCAGAGACTGCTGCAATCCACCTGGCTGCCTGCCACCCTGCACACTCCATGAGATCCTGCACCGGCACGCCAGACGCTGCAGCAAGCCTGTCGAGCTCTGAAGACTCCTGGGCTGAAAGAGGCTCAGCATCCTCCCATCTCAGCGTTTCGAACACTTCCATGCCACACATCTGCTCCACTCCAATGAACACAGTTCAGTAAGATGATAGGGATGACACAGATACGCTCGTATTTCGAACGCCACAGGAAGAGCATTGGAACTGGTGTCGGCATACTCCTCGTCGGTGCAATATGCATCGCACTGCTTGTGGGAGTATCTGGCCTCCAGCAGAACCCTGTGGGCTCAACTGTAGATGGCATCACTGAACTTCAGGGAAGTTTTCAGCCATACTCCTGCACGCCTCACCACTGTACTGGCTACATCAGTGCTGGAGCCCGAAGTGTATTCGTGTTTCTCCCGAAATCATGTCCAGATCCCAAGCGGAATGCAACCATTCGTGGCCATGGAAAGCGTTCTCCCTCCCTTGGTTCAGCCACATACATCCTCGTGAGCTGCCCCTCTGAACTTCCTGCATAGGATCAGTTACCCAATGCGGAGACCAAGTGGCTTTCCATCCGAAGCTCGGACAATGGCAACAGCACACGAGGGCCGGTACCCTGGATGGTAATCATACTTTTTCAGGGAAGACGTGTATGTGATTCCACCAAGGGGCGTAACAGTAAACAGCCATACGGATGTACCATGCACTGGCATTCCCTGAAGATCATGCATCTGTACGAGTCGCGAATCGGAAATGTATGCTCCTGGCAATGCTGCTGACTCCGTCATTGCTACATGCTCGAGAGCTGTGAGTGTGGGCTCACTACCTGTTGGTGGTGGTGCGACAGTCACAGTGATGCCAACATTCGCATAGCACACATACTCCTGCTGTGTAAGCGGGAGTGGCGAGGCTTTCGCTCTCGCCT
>DAIDIX010000037.1 GCA_027451645.1 Candidatus Dormiibacterota bacterium
CCAGGTCTGTTACGCAGGGTCCAGCAACACGAGCGCCTGCTCCAGCCCGCCGAGCGGAGCCACTGCGTACGCCTACGACGCTGCCGGGAACCTCACGACGAACAACGGCACGACGCAGAGCTACAACGCCGGGAGCGAGCTGTGCTGGACCATCTCGGGCACGAGCAGCAACGGCTGCAGCACGGCACCCACGGGAGCGACGAGCTACAGCTACGACGCCAGCGGGAACCGTACGGCGACGACCCCAGCGTCCGGGAGCGCATCGAGCTACACGTACAACGGGATGAACGAGCTGACCCAGTACCAGCTCGGGAGCGGTACTGCCACGACGTACGCCTACGACGGGAGCGGACTCCGGCAGTCGAAGACCACCGGCACAACGACGACCCAGTACCTCTGGGATGTGTCCGCAAGCCTCCCGCTCCTTCTCCAGGAGACGACCGGCAGCAACACGACGGACTACATCAACGGGCCGACGGGCCTGCCCCTGGAAGAAGTCCTTCCCTCCGGCAGCACCTACTACTACGCCCACGACAGCCTCGGCTCCACCCGAGCCCTCACGGACTCGACGGGAGCCGTAGCGAACACGTACACCTACGATCCGTACGGCAACATCGCAGCGAGCACCGGGAGCGTTGCCAACCCGCTCCTCTACGCAGGGCAGTACCTCGACAGCGAGTCAGGGCTCTACTACCTACGTGCTCGGTACTACGACCCGGTGACAGCGCAGTTTGTGACTGTGGACCCGATGGTGGCGCAGACTCAAAGCCCCTATGCATATGTCGGGGGCGATCCACTCAATGCTGCCGATCCAATGGGCCTGTTCTGTTGGCCTCCTTGGAGTAGCGCCTGCGATGTACCAATAGCTGACGCATTCGTAAACAGCCCATTCGGTGCCGCAGCAAATGGCTTCGCAAACGCCTCGACCTTCGGTGGTTCAAGTTTCATTGAGAATTTGACGGCCAATGGCCAGGCAAACAACGCGTACTTTCAGACTTGCCAGTCAGCTGCCTACCTCGCGGGTACAGTCTTTGCAGCAGCCGCCGCCTCCATCCTATATCCCGTAGCAGTGATGGACGGCCTCAGCGCCATATATGATGCGTCTTCCACCAATCTCTACATGAGCGCAGAGTCCGTTGCCAAAATGAGCGATAGTTTCCATGCATTCGCCGATCCCAGTCCAACGGAGTTCCTCACGTATGGCTCCTCCTGGACGGATGCCTCAAATGGATACATGCAATACAATATCGAAGGCACGATGACGGGAAGCAGCAACACATATCTCGGTACATTTCAAATGGGTGGCTATCAAGTTGAACAACAGTCATTCATCATTACTCACTGGGCATTCATTCCCTATGGCCAGCTCCCAGATTGACTTCGATGCTCTCGGCTTCGAGCACAGCTTTGACTGCCATGTCCTGACCAATAAGGATGACTTTGCCGCTGCAGACTTTGCGTTGCCGACAGTGCAAGAGCTTGAAGAGAACCTCTATGTCTTACTGACCCCTGCCGCGGCAGACAGCTGGGTCGCTACTATACCTCGACAAGAGCCTGCATCCTGGGGACTTCTTGACCGACTCTGGGGCTGGCCTGACCCACAACGACTTTTTGTCGTAGCCGGTGGGGGAGGCTTCGTCATTGATGTCGACCATCGTGATCCGCTACTCAAATTGCCTTTAGTCACTGTGGTGACGGATGGTGCTACTGGCGTTCCCAGCATGGAAAGGATAGTAGTCGCGGACTCGTCTGTGAGTCTGGTGTGCTTTGACAAATTAGGGGGTGCTCACTGGAAGCTTGAACAGATTTCAGATGATGGCTTCAGAATGCCACGAATTGCTGAAAAGACGCTGACCGTTGAGGTGTGGCAGGCATCCTCACTTGAGTGGAAGTCGTTGCATCTCGATCTCAGAGACGGCACCATCCTTGAGAAGGCATGAAGACCTACAAGCCGCTCCTCACGTTTCTTGTGAGAATACGGTAGAGGGGTGTGGCCCTCTACCGATCAGGCGGCAACTGGCGCAATAGAGGAACGGTCAACGCGACACTGTTAGTTGCTGGGATTGGGCCTCCGGATGAACTGGTGGCTGTGTCGCAATAGACCCGTCCGCAATTGATTCGCAGATTGGGACGCCATGTGACACTCAATGAGTGAATGGACGGACTGAAGGTAGGTTATGCAAGGGTGTCAACGATTGAACTGGACCTGTCATTGCCGCGCAACACTCTTCAGGGCCCTGGGGTCCCGACAGATTGCATCTACGTCGATTACGGACTGACCTGCACGGATCGACCGATCTGCAGATGCGTTTCGACACCAGGCGGTGGACCGTCTGCGGGGGAGTCCCGTCACAGTGTCGTGGAGATGCATTGACCTATTGCGATGGTGGGGCAATACTGGGGTGGACGATGCACACCCCCAATTGGAAAACCGGCCTTGCAGCCCTTGTGGCTGCCACCTGCATCCTTGTGACTGCCTCCCAAGTGGACGCTGTCCCTCCTGTTGGAACCTGGACACTCACTTCACCCCTGAATGTCTCGTCCACGTCATCGGACACTCTCAAGGCCGTGGACTGCACGAGTGCCTCAGCCTGCACGGCAGTCGGCTTCAGCTGCTCGGGAACAGGCACCTGCGGCGGTTCATACGACAGCAGCTATGAGGATACGCTCGCGGAAACGTGGAATGGTACGTCCTGGAGCATCGCCACCACCCCCAACGAGACTTCGACTGCAAACAACCGCCTCCTTGGCGTGAGCTGCATAGGCACGTTCTGCATGGCAGTGGGAAGCTACTCGAATGGCACCTACACCCAGACACTAGCCCTCACGACTAGTGGCAGCAGCTGGAGCATCACCCTGCCAGCGGACACATCCACCACCCAGAACAATGTACTCACAGACATAAGCTGCGTCTCCTCCTCGGCTTGCATGGCAATAGGAAATGCCTTTGTCAGTGGTCTGTACGTTCCAATTGAGGAGCGGTGGAACGGCAGTACATGGACCCTCGTTTCAGGGGCAGGCTTCTTTCCCTCGAATGTTCTTCCCACGGGAGTGAGTTGCACGTCCACAACCTTCTGCATGGCAGTGGGATTCCAGCAGGATGCCACGAATCCAGTCATCACCAACGACCGTTCCGCCAGATGGAACGGATCTGGATGGACCTTGCTCAGCACGCCCAATATCACTTCCACTGCTGCCAACGAACTCACGAGTGTGTCCTGCCCGGCAGCCAACTACTGCCAAGCAGTGGGGAGTTACCGGGGAACCAGTGCATGGCAGGCACTGTCCCTGGTGTGGAACGGTACCTCCTGGACCGCTGGAACGATCCTCTCCCCGTCAACAACCACGGATACCCTCATGCAGAGCATCAGCTGCACCGGTGCAGGCTTCTGTGCAGCCATCGGCATTGAGGGATCCGAGTATGCTGCAGGGAATGCCGCTTTCTGCCAGACCTCGTGTCTTTCCGGAGCACCGGCTTCCACTGCAGCGGAGCAGACCATTGCGGAATCCTGGAACGGATCCACTTGGTCTACCACCACAAGCCAGGACTCCGGCACACATATCCCCAACCTCCTCAACAGTGTGAGCTGCACATCGTCCCCCTCCACGTCGTGCATGACTGTGGGATCCACCCTCACTGTCGGAAGCTCCACCACAGGGGCCATGACTCCGCTCCTCGATCCTTCCATGCCAGGGGAACTCGCCATCGGGCAGTACAATGCGCAGAATGCTGGTGGAAGCTCGACCGTGATGACCAATGACTTCACCCCGCTCTCCAACGCGGGAAACTACATCAATGGCATGGGCTACAAGCTCCTCAACACCACCCTTCCTGTCTACTCGGAGTGGCTCACCCCGGGAAATGCCACCACCACGCAGCTTGCCCTGTTCACGCCATCAAGTGCAACGACCCCCATATCGTTTGTCCAGCAGGTAGCGGTGAGCTATGACTCCACGTCAGCGTCGTACAACACGACTGCCAACACGATGACTGTGTCCCTCCCTGCGAATGTCACAGCCGGAGACACAGTCATCCTTCTTGTGGGGATGGGGGACAACAGCACTCCAGTCACCGGGGTGTCCGGCGATGGAGTGACCTGGAACGAGGCTGTGTCCTTCAACGACTATCTGTACTCCGGAGGCAACGACGGGCCGACACAGATCTGGTACGGAACTGCAAGCAGTGGGGGAAGTGGCACTGCAACGATTACCTTCGGGGGATCCATCGGGACAGGTCCGTACGACCAGCTCACCGTTGCCGAGTTCAGCGGTGTCGCAAGCCTTGACGAGGCTTCGACAGACTACATCACGAACAACACAGTCCGGCAGACCCTAGCCGAGACGCTCTCCCTCCCGAATGTCGACTCCCTCCAGGCAACGCAAACCATTGCTGCCGGCACCCTGTCCTTCGCTGTCACCCCGGCACCCATTTCCTTCAGTACGATTACACTGAATGGACTTGACCAGACTTCGACAGGCACCGAGACACTCGACATTGGCGACAACACCGGCTCGGGTAGTGGCTGGAATGTCACTCTCTCGAACACCTCCTTCACGAGTGGTACCCATGTTCTCACAAACACGGACTTCACGGCAGCACTTCCCGGATCCCCGGTGTGTGATGTGGGGTCCAGCTGCACAGCTGCCACATGGACCGGAAATGTTGCCTACCCGTACACCCTCCCTGGCACTGCGGCAACGAAACTCCTTTCCGCAGCATCCGGCACGGGCATGGGGAACCAGACAGCGAGCATCAGCTGGACAGCAGCAGTACCTGCAGATGCCTTCACGGGAACATACACCTCGACCTGGACAGTCACGCTTGTCAGTGGTCCGTAGGAAGCAGCATCCTGCACGCCCGTTCCCGCAACAGGGGAGGGGGGACCATGCCTAGCACCTATGCCAGGACGTGTGCCCAGTATGCTTCCTCTTTGGGGAATCTCCTTGGGGAGCGGTACCGCATCCTCACAGGACGGGAACGGGCCCTGCACCGGAGATCCCGTCTCCTTCCGGGGAACTCCCTCCGGTACCGGCTTGCCCACAAGGGATGGACCGTGCTCCGCACCCTGCAGTCCGGGGGACCCGTGCACGGGGGAGCGACCCTCCTGCGTGCCCTCCGGGGACACCGTCCTGCAGTGGACAGGACCAGTCCCGATGCTGCTGCGTACCAGGCATGGTGCCCGTCCCGGGGAAAATCCCACGGGATACTCATGGCCTACGGTGCCACCCGGGCACGGGAAGCTGATGCCCCGCTCATCTCCATTGTCCTTCCCACCTACAGGAGTGATCCCGCACGGCTGCAGGCTGCCCTCCGCTCTGTCCTTGACCAGTCCTACACGAAGTGGGAGCTTCTCGTGGTTGATGATGCCTCCTGCGACCCTGACCTCATCCGGACCCTCGAGGAACTAGTGCAGGAGGATCCCCGCATCCACTTCCGGGCACGTTCCTCAAACGGGGGAATTGCAGCAGCCACCCAGGACGGGATAGCAATGGCCCGCGGGGAGTACGTCACCTTTCTCGACCACGATGACCTCCTTCTTCCGTTCGCCCTTGCTGCAGTCGCCCGGGCAGCAGCAGAGCATCCGGACGGGGACGTGCTGTACTCGGATGAGGTGGTCATGGGGGAGGATGGATCGACAGTCATCGATGTTGCCCTCAAGCCCTCCTTCTCCCCGGCCCTGCTGCTTGCCACCAACTACATCTGCCATCTCCTTGTCGTGAGGCGCTCCCTCCTTGGTGCGATAGGGGGGATGCGCGGGGGGGTTGACGGGAGCCAGGACTATGACCTCATCCTCCGTGCCACGGAAGCTGCCCGGGAGGTGGTCCACATACCGGAGGTCCTGTACCTCTGGAATGAGGTTCCCGGATCCGTCATCACGGGCACTGGTGCCAAGCCGTACGCATACGAGGCAGGACGCAGGGCACTTTCCGGAGCAGTCGGACGCAGGGGCCTCACAGGACTTGCTCCTGTCCACGGTTCCCTTCCCGGATGGTACTCCCTCGAGGCGGAAACGCTGCCGCCCTGCACAGTGGTCATTCCCGACATCTTTCCGGGTGAGCTCCTGCAGTACACCATTGCTGCACTCCGGAAAACGGCACGGGAGGTCGATGCCGAGATCCTAGTCGTCCGTCCCAACGGGCTCGGAACCACGCCCGTACCAGGGGCGGATGCTGTCCTCGAGGCCCCTCCGCATGTGGAGAGCCTTCCCGCGCTGCTCACTTTCGGTGCTGAGGCAGGCAGGAACCCTCTCGTCGTCTTCTGTGCTCCCGGCATCATCCCGACAACTCCCGGGTGGCTCCAGTCCCTTCTCCCCTGGCTCCTCCTTCCGGATGCAGGAGCATGTGCTCCACGCATCCTCTCCCATACCGGCATTCCCTCGGGAGACCGGTATGCTGTGCCGGGGGATGGAAGTCCTCCCCGGCTCCTTCCGGATTCCCACTGGGCACTTCCCCGGGAGGCAAGTGCCCTTCCATGGTCCTGCCTTGCTGTCCGGAGGGAAGCACTCCGGAAGGTAGCAGGACTCCATCCGGACTACCTTCTCGCCTGGTTTGATGCTGACCTGTCCTTCCAGCTGAGGAAGGCCGGATACCGGGTGCTGAGCGTGCCAACAGTGACTGTGCACACCCTCCACGGGTCAGGAAGCATACCGCTTCAGGGGCCGGATGACGAGGCCACCCTCCTCATGCGGTTTCCCGACATCCTTGGCCAGCAGGATCCGTACCTCCATCCTGCAGTCCTCACGGAGAAGCCGTTCACCTTCCGCACCTAGCCCCGTGCCGGAGGGCCACGGAGGATTCCCTCCTGCTCCCTGTTTCCCAAAGGGTTTCCCGGGTGCCAAAAGTGCCAGTACACTCTGCTAGCATGGTCTGGACACATGCATTCGGATTGGGGGGAAAACAGGCTTGGCAGCACAGCGCACCTGGTATATCTGGATTGAAGGGGTATACGCACCAGGCGTGGCACGGAAGGACTGCGCATTCCACGGAATTCGAATAGCTGTTGCACAGTTATGCGAATAGCCGTTGCACGATTATGCGAATAGGAAGACGGGAGCGTTGGGCCAAATGGGTGCTGCATGGGATTGAGTATGGAACGGACGGGATTGGTGGGCAAGGTGGGTGACATCATTGTTTCCTGCCTGCTGTCTTTCTCATGGAGTCTCCGTCGAGGGAGATGATATGGGCGTTGTGGACGATTCGGTCAAGGATGGCGTCAGCAAGGGTGGGATCCGGGATGGACGCATGCCACTGGTCCACGGGGATCTGTGAGGTGAAGATGGTGGAGCGGATGCCAGAGCGGTCATCGATGAGGCTGAAGAGGTCATGGGTATGGGACGGAGTGAGGGGAATGAGTGCCCGGTCATCCAGGATGAGCACGTGCACCTTGGCGAGCGCCTGTACCAGTCGTGAGTACCTGCCATCTGCTCTGCCAAGTGCAAGGTCTGCAAGGATGCGGGATTCCTTCGTGTAGAGTGCGGAGTACCCCTGACGGATGGCTGCATGAGCCAACGCACAGGCGAGGTAGGTTTTTCCCACACCAGTGGGGCCGACAATGATGACGTTCTGGTGGGAGGCAACCCACTGCGCAGTGGCAAGTGACAGGATGAGGGACTTGTCGAGATTCCTCCTGGCATGAAAGTCGAGATCCTCAATGGTTGCCTGTTCCCGGAGCTTTGCTTTGGTGAGCTGTAGCGCAAGGCGACGGTTCGCCCTTCCACATACCTCCCGGTCCAGGAGGAGTCCGAGGCGCTCGTCAAAGGTGAGCTCCTGGAGACGGGGCAGGTCCAGCTGTTCACGATATGCGTGGGCCATGTAGGAAAGGCCGATGGTTTCCATGGCCGAGATGGTGGGGTTATTGAGCATGGGAACGTTCTCCTGTGTGTGCGGCGTAGTACTGGGCACCCCGGATGTTGGGGTGGTCGACGATATTGCATGGGGGCTTCTCGAGTGGTTGTGCGTCAAGGCCAGTGGTGAGGATGGATTCCACGCTCCTGTATGAGGGGGAACCAATGGCCTGTGCACGGGCACAGGCCAGCTCCAGCCGTTCTGGCGAGTACCGCTTTCCCAGACGCAGGATGCCCAGACAGGACCGGATCCCCTGCCAGGGGTGGGAGCGGGAAGCGAAGATTTCGGTGACCAGTGCTGCACAGCTGGGACCAATACGTGCTGCCCAATCCTGGATCCGCTCTGGCGTCCACTCGGCATGCTCCCGATGCTCACGGGGCATATGGTCCACAACGGTAGAATGCCGTCCGCGTGTGGTGGAACGCATGTGACTTGCCACACGCTTGCCCCTGCGGAAGATCTCGATGGTGGTTGCCGTCATGCGCACGTCCACCTGCTGGCCAACGTACTGGTACGGAAGGGAGTAGTAGTGTCCCTCCACCTCTACGTGGTAGTCCACGGGTGACACCTTCGCAGACTTCCACGATGCGTACTCATACCGCTCACGGGGAAGTGGCAGCAGGGCTGGCTTGTCCACCTCCAGGAACATGCTCATCCGTGACCCGTCCATCTTGGCAAACCGTTTGTCATTCAGCACTGCAACCTGCCGTCGGATGGCATCGTTCATCTCCGCAAGCGAGAAGAACACGCTGTCCCGGAGGGGAGCAAGCACCCACCGTTCCACCTGCTGTACGGCATTCTCGACGACTGCCTTGTCCCGGGGCTTGCGTACCCGGGTGGGTAGCACCGTCGTGCCGTAGTGACGGGCCAGTTCCTGCATGGGCAGCGAAACGACAGGCTCATACCGGTGTGGATGCAGCACACCGGACTTCAGATTGTCGGGAATGACTGCACGGGGAACTCCTCCCAGAAACTCAAAGGCATGCACGTGTGCCATGGTGAACTGCTGCAGGTTCTGGGATGCCATTGCCTCGACGTAGGTCATATTGGACGCTCCAAGGGCAGCAACGAAGATCTGCTGGGGCTGTGTTCCTCCGGTATGTGGATCTGTGAGGCTCAAGGTTGCCCCTGCATAGTCGACATACAGCGCTTCCCCTGCGGTGTGGTCAAACCGCATGACCGGGTCCAGCTGTTTCTGCCATTTCCGGAAGCCATGGGCAAACCAGGAGTACTCATACCCATTGGGGTGCTGCTCCCGGTACTCGAGCCACAGCAGCTGCAGTGTGACTCCCTTCCGCTTCAGTTCCCGGTGGACGATGTTCCAGTCCGGTGCAGGACGGCTGTTGGGTGGAGTATCTGTGGCCGACCGGAACAGCTGCTGCTCCAGCTGCTCGTCATCCAGTTCATGGGGCAGAGGCCACTGCAGCCCTGCCCGTTCTGCACGCTGGAGATGATTGTGCACTGTCGAGCTGGACATTCCCAACCGCTCTGCAATGGCACACTGCCCGAGCTTCAGCTCGTACCGAAGGCGAAGAACCTCTCGTATGCGTCTCACTGCTGTTCTCCTGCGTGACATTGCCGTTGTCCTCGTGCCGTCCACCTCCTGAGTGGAACCTTGCACCCAGCGTCACAGAAGACTGATGCGTTTGGTGTATTCGCATACCCGTGCAATCCGTATTCGCATACCTGTGCAACGGCTATTCGCTTTTCCGTGCAACGCCTATTCGCTTTCCTGTGCAACGTGCAGAAGGACATCGTACCGTTCACCACTGCCCTCATCACGAAGCTCGGGAAGACCCCGGCCCGCGAGTCATCTGTCGGCTATGATGCCAGGACTTCCCGCCTCAGCGTGACCATTGCCATCTCCGGAACCTCGGGAATGGGCGCAGCACTCCGTGGCGAGCGTGCAGTACGGGCATCACTTGCGGAGCTCGGATGCACGGACTTTGCTGTGGACCGGACAGAAATCCTGACACGGGAAGCCCTCTACCGCAAGCTTGAGGAACACCGCATCCCGGTGCTGTACACGCTAGGGGAAGTGGCCCGGAAGCTTGGCGTGCCTGTCGGGGAGCTCAACGGCACGGCTGCCAAGCGGCGTCTCATGCCCCCACCGCTCACCCGGGTGGGAGGCCGTCCCGTGTGGACAGAGGCACAGCTTTCCGTGTTCCGGAAGCGGTTCGGCATTCCCCAAAGGGAAGCCTCCAGCAGGAGCGGGGAACAGCACCTCGGCTAGCAGCACTGTCCCCTGCATGTCCCTTGCCCGGGGCAAGAATGGCCCCATGGACAATGAACACCTCATTGCAATGAAGCAGGAATGGATGCGCTCCTTTGATGACGCACTCATCCGCTTCACGAATACCCGCACGAGGATCCGCAACTTCGAGCAGCTGGAAGCACGTCTATCCGAGGTTGCACTCACCTGCTTCCAGGTCGCCCCAACCCGCTTCCGCGGGTTCGTTGTCCACTTCAACGACCTTGAGACCGATGGGGAGTTCACCGATCCCCACTATGAGCCGACCACAGGAACAGTCCACATTTCCGATGCGGACGCAGTCCACATCAACACCCTCCTCCAGCGAGCCTCCGCACTCAGCCTCCCCGGTACGGCAGCAGGTGGAGCTGTGCGGGATGCAAAGGAGGGGGAGGCCCTCCTGATGGTACTCCATGAACTTGCCCATGGCACGATTGCTCCGGGACTCCTCCGGGAATGGAAGGTGGATGAGGTATGGAAGCATGCCGGACGTGGCGGTGGGGAGTTCCGTGAGGGATTCACCCAGCTCATAGCGGAGGAGAAGTTTCCTGCCTTCTGCAGGATTCTCGGTATCGATCCCACGCTTGTTCCCCCTGTTGCGGAACTCCCCTCAGGCTATGCCCCCTCTGTCCAGGTCGCACGGGGGATGCTCATGGAGATTGACCGCATGCGCGGGGGAGACGGCACTGCCATCCGGGATCTTGTCGACACGATGGTTGCCTACAACGGCTATCCGGAGGGCATCATGGCAATCCTGGAGCGGGTCCTTCCGGAGGACCTTGCAGGACACGCACGGGAGCAGTTCTGGAAGGCAGGGGCAATAGGATCGCTCATGAAGCCCTTTGACCTCGGGGATGGGGAGTACTACGCCAACTGGAACACCCCTGCACGCAACGGGGAACTCCGGCAGTCCGGGGCACAGGCGATCCGCACCGTGGTCCGTGAGCTCGA
>DAIDIX010000038.1 GCA_027451645.1 Candidatus Dormiibacterota bacterium
TATCGTTCAGCCATGCCAGATCAGGAACTGATAGGGTAGGATGCCAGAGAACAATTTGGGAGTATGAAGGCAGCATGGTTGTACTGGCGAATGCGAATGCATGGATTTGGTGGTGGACTTCGTTCCCAGGAGCCTTTGTGTTCCTTCTAGTCCTCGCTGGCATTCTTGCCATTCTGAATAACAAACTGTTGGCAGCAAGCGGCTATGGAGCAGGGCGGCGAAGGATGGCGGTCTGCAGCAGTGGACACCGATTTGCCACGAAGAACTGGCAGCCAATAACTGGGATCTATCTGGGCATTGACGGTGGATTCATGTACTGCCCAGAATGTCGACGCCGTACTGGGGTACGTCTCCTGAAAGAAAGCGACTGGACCTCAACGGAACGTGCAGAACTTGAGATACCACACAAGTAGACCGGTGGTCACAATACAGACACACCCATGGAGGCACAGACATTCAGCAATACAGTATGGGTGATGTGCTGCTGGCATACCCGTACAGTGCCTTTCAGCTAGCGTTGAGAAAATGGGAAAGCATGGCCATGAGTGAACTTGCAAACCGGGTGCAGGTGGGTTGGATCCTTGTTGTATTTCTGCTTTTAGTAGCGATACTCAATATCGTCTTTATCTTCCTGTCAAACAAGTTAATGGAATGGCGCGGATATGGTTCTGGGAGCTGCAGGATCGTACAGTGCAGCAGTGGGCATCGATTTCCCATGATGTGGGTTTCGGGATTGCCACTGACTGCAGTTCGCGTGGGTGTCACCAGGCTTGTCCATTGCCCAGTTGGCAACCATTGGGCACTGGTCCGTCCTGTGAAGAGTGATGGGTGGACGTCTGCAGACCGTGCAGAACTTGATAAGTTCAGTAATGGATCGTAGGCCCTCCCGGTGATGTGAAGGGGCTGGCACCTCATGCGGGACTGGTACTCTCGAGAGCACCACGGCGCCTGAAAGCGATGAATGCAGCAACTGAGGAGTTGTTGAGGAGAAGTGCTACTGGCATGGCGAGTCCAACATATGACATCCTGGTCTGCGCGACAAGGGTGATGAGGGATGCAGCAGCTCCCATTCCAAATGCTGCAGGTGCTTCCTCAGCAGGCTTCTTCCACGCATGACGAAGAGTCGGCAGGACAGCAAACTCATTGGCAACAAGATACGCAGTGATGGCAGTAACAGGCGAGCCTGTGAGCTTCCATAGAATGAGCCCAAGGATTGCTACTGCCTGGCATACGGCATCCACTGCAGTGTAGGTCCGAGACCCACGGACGAATCCGTAGATGAGAATGGAAGCAGGACCCAGTGTGGACCCAACAGCAAAGATGGCAGTAACCCACTCATGAGCATCTATGCTTGCACCTAGTGCGATAGTGTCAAGAAACGTCCATGTGAGCCACGTGACAATATTGGGCTTGGCTGTCCCACGATGTATTGCAACAAGGTAGGGTATGGCTGCAACCATTCCCAGAATGCCGCCGCACGTGGCGAGTACTGTATGAATAGTCATCCTTAAGAGTATGCAGTTCGGATGCCCTGAACACAAAGCCCTGGGGCGTGGAACGCGTTGGTGTCATTTCGAGCGATACGAGTCTTGCTCAGGGCGACAACGGTGAACTGTTGGAATGGAAGCGTTCTAACTTATGATAATGCATATTATCATAAGTAATACAGCCGGAAGACCAGGTCCTGACATCCCCTGCGGGAAAGCGTTCCCCCGAGGTTGATATCATGGACAACATACCGGTCCACTGGATCCGGTGGAATGCTGTTCTGGAGGAAGGCCATGCGGCTTCGACTCACGCATGTCATTGCGCTTGGCGCACTCATCGGTTGCTGCAGCCTGACCCAGATCGCCCAGGTCAGTGCGTTTCCCGCACCATCATCATCCGGGGCTGCTCCTGTGAACCTTGCGACCCGCACTGTGCTCCGCGGCACGGCACCGGCAGGCCCGCTTCTCCATGCAACGCATGTACGGCTTCTTGCCGGTTCAACGCCGCTGAGCTTTGATGTCGAGCTCCGGATTCCCGATGATGCAGCCCTCCAGGCATACATTGCAGGACTTTACCGTCCCGGATCCGTGAACTACCATGCGTACCTCACGCCCGCATCATTCGCTGCACTTTTTGGCCCGTCAGCAGCTACCCTGGCAACGGTCGGGAACAGCCTCCATGCTGAGGGCTTTTCGGACATAAGGCTCCTTCCTGGCCATCTCGGCTTCGTGGTTCACGGAACTGCTGCAACGGTCAACAGTGACTTCCATGCAGCGATGTCCCAGTATGTCCTTCCCTCCGGAACCGTCGTCACCTCCAATGCGAACCCCCTCGCGCTTCCGACTGCAGTCATGCATGAGGTGTCGGGCATTGTGGGCCTTACTGCCACTCCTGCAGCAAAGCCGCTTCTTGTCCCTGGCACCACTGCGCCTTCCTCCGGGAACCCACCAGCTCCGAAGTCCCTCACGACAGGCCCCCAGCCCTGCAGTGGCGCGACAGGATCCGGGTATCTCACTGCCAATGACGTTGCGGCTGCGTACGGATTCAGCCCCCTCTACAGCCTTGGCGACCTTGGAGCAGGAACCTCTGTGGGTGTCCTTGAGCCCCAGGTGGACCCGAATGTCAGCTCCGATGTGAATGCCTACCTTTCCTGCTACGGGATCTCCACCAAGGTGAACTACATCAATGTGTCAGGCACCCCACAGACTGCCTCCAGTCCTGGCGAGGAAACCCTCGACATCGAGACGATTGCAGGACTCGCACCTGCGACGACAATAAATGTGTACCAGGGGCCAAATACCACCACAGCCCTCTTCCAGGAGATCCAGGATGTCATCACCAATGACACGGACCGGATCATTTCCAACTCGTGGAGCAATGGATGCGAACTCGACACGTACTCGAGTGATCCCTCCCTCATGGCAAATGAGCAGTCTCTCTTCCAGGAGGCGGCAGCACAGGGACAGACCTTCCTCACCGGTTCTGGCGACACAGGCTCCCTTGGCTGCTGGTCCGACACTGGCTCTCCCTACCAGTCGAACATAGACACCACAGACCCAGCCTCGCAGCCGTATGTTGTCGCAGTCGGCGGGACATACCTCACGAGCCCAGGCACATCAAGCCAGACAGAGAGTGTGTGGAATGACACAAACGGGGCAAGTGGCGGTGGAGTTGCTGGCGATGTAGACACCTCCAACACGTACTACTGGCCAATGCCGTCGTACCAGTCAGGGTCATCCGTGCCGGGCATCATCTCGACCAACTCCCTCACGTGTGGTGGAACGACCACCTACTGCCGTGAAGTTCCCGATGTCGCTGCGAACGGCAGTGATGCCTCGGCTATTGCGGTATACCTCAGTGGCAGCTGGACAGGCCTTGGCGGTACCAGTGTTGCGACTCCCATCTGGGCAGCAGCTGCAGCACTCGTGGATGCCTCGCCGTACTGCTCCTTCTATGGTTCCGGATCGCCGGGAACCCTTCCCCAGAACCTCTATGCCATAGCCTCGAACAGCACGCTGTACAGCACCTCCTTCCATGATGTGACAAGCGGCAACAATGACTGGTCCTCATCGGGGTACACAACAGGTGGCCTGTATCCTGCCACGAAAGGGTATGACATGGCCACAGGACTTGGCACTCCGATCCTTGCACAGTCCTCATACGGGACACCCGGCCTTGCTGCAGCACTCTGCTACCGCTCTGCAACCGCGAACACCACCCCATCCATAACGGGAGCCTCGCTTGCTGGAGGATCCTCCGGAACAACAGCCCAGTACACACTCTCCGGTTCCGGCTTCATGACCATTGCAGGAGCGGATTCCGTCCAGGTGAATGGATCCGGTGCATACCAGGCCTCCTGCAGCACCACCACGAGCTGCACTGTGAACCTCCCGGCAAACCTAGCAGGGGGATCCACTGCACTCACGATCACGGTGAATGGTCTCGCCACCTCACAGTCCTTCACTCTCTCCCCCTCCGGAAATGCCTCAGTAGCGCTCCAGGCTTCCCCTTCAGGAGGAACATCGTCCTTCCCCGTGACCCTCACTGCAACAGTAACGGGCAGTTCCGGTACGCCCACTGGCATGGTCCGGTTCACCGAGGACGGGTACCTTCTTGGCTCTGTTCCCCTCTCCCCTGCCGGGACAGCAAGCCTCGGTGTTGGCCTTCTTCCCGCACAGTACAGTTCCACTTCCTTTTTTGCCCAGTACAGTGGAAACCTCGCATACCAAAGTGCCAACTCCCCAGCGGTTGGCGTGCCAGTGCAGGTCATCGGCGGAACGACAACGAGTGCAGCAGCGAGTTTCGTGAGTTCCCTCTTCGTGACACTCCTTGGCCGACAGCCATCCCAGACTGAGGCGGACTACTGGACAAACGTTGTCACATCGGGCACATCGCGCACGTCAGTCGCAGCAACCTTTGCGACATCATACGAGCATGACATGGATCTCGTGAACGGGTACTACCTGGCCTACCTCGGGCGTCCGGCAGCACTCTCAGAGCGAGAGGCATGGGCGAATGCCATGCTTGCCGGGACCCTCACTCCCGAACAGGTGCAGGCATCTACGCTAGCCTCACAGGAGTTCTTCAACGATGTGGGGGATGACAATGCACTGTTCGTTTCCCGTCTCTTCCAGGATGTCCTTGGAAGGTATCCTTCTTCCAGCGAACTCCAGTACTGGCTCTCGGTACTGAACAGTGGATCCTCACGGTATGCAGTTGCGTACAGCTTTGTGCGAAGCCAGGAGTATGACAATGACCTCGTGACAAGCTGGTTTGGCCAGTACCTCCACCGTGCACCCTCTGCTGCAGAGCTGCAGTACTTCGCCGGGTACCTGCATGCAGGAACCCCGGATGCGACAGTACTCTCTTCCCTCCTTGGATCCGTGGAGTTCTATGGGGATGCTGCCAGTGGCCAGCAGTACGTGAACTATGCGAACTACATGCATGCCCTCTATGCAAGTGTCCTTGGACGGACACCTGCCACCTCCGAGGTGCAGTACTGGACAAGTGTCCTCATGTCTGGAACACCGATGAGTGCTGTGGACCTGTCCTTCCTCACAAGTGCCGAGTATGAGAGTGACTTCGTCAATGCGACCTACCAGAAGCTTCTTGGCAGGAGTGCTGCCCCGTCGGAGCAGCAGGCGTGGCAGCAGCAGATGCAGCTTGGTGCGACCTACCAGTTCATCCAGGCAGCAGTCGCCTCCTCGCAGGAGTTCTACCAGGATGCTGGCGGGACCAATGCAGGATTTGTCACACGGCTCTTCAGCACAGTCCTCAACCGGGCGCCAAGTGCAAGTGAGCTCTCATACTGGACTGGTGTCGTGGACAGCGGAGCGAACAGGCTCTCGGTTGCCTACCAGTTCACGACTTCGTTCGAGGCAAACCGCATCTTCGTGACAGGCCTCTATGAAACCTACCTCCACAGGACACCCTCCACCATGGAAGCGGATGCATGGGCGAACGGCATCAGTGGCGGACTTCCTGAACGCAGTGTCCAGGTGGCTTTCCTCACCTCCACGGAATATGTCTACTGGTCCGAGGTGAACGGCTGAGCATGGCGCACACCAACGGGGGATCTTCAGAGAGGCTCATAGGGTGCAGCATTGTTGCACGGAACTACCTTCCCCAGGTCCGGGTCCTTGCGGAAAGCTGGGAAGAGCACCACGGAAAGGACTCGTTCCATGTCGTCATAGTCGATGATCCCGGGAAGAGTGTCGAGGAGGAGGAGGAACCGTTCCTCATACTCGATACCGATGCCCTTGGTCTCTCCCATCTCGAGTACCAGCACATGGCAATGATGTATGACGTTGTGGAACTGTCCACGGCACTGAAGCCATTTGCCCTCCTTGCCCTCCGGAAGCGGTTCGGGGGGGTGGTCGCGTACATCGATCCGGACATCCAGATCTTCGCGCCCCTCACCTACCTGCTCGAGAGCGGGAAGCACCATCCCGTGGCCCTCATTCCCCACCTCCTTGAACCCATGCCGGAAGGTGACCACTCCCCACGGGAGCAGGACATCCTTGCTGCCGGGGTGTACAACCTTGGCTTCATCTCCACTGCACCGGGTAGTGAACCGTTCCTTGAATGGTGGGGAGAACACCTCAGGACAGAAGCCATCATTGACCCGAAGAACAACCTTTTCACTGATCAGCGGTGGGCAGACTTTGCACCGTGCTTCACTGATGCGGACATCATCCGGGACCGGGGATGGGATGTCGCGTACTGGAACCTCGGAACAAGGCAGGTGAGGTACCGGGACGGAACGTGGTACATCGACAGTGATCCCCTCTCCTTCTTCCATTTCAGTGGGTACAGTCCAGCTGCAAGACACCTCCTCACCACCCATTTCGAACGGAGTCCGCGCATACTCCTCAGTGAGCGTGAGGAGCTCATCCCGCTCACGGAGCAGTACCGGGACCGGCTCCTGAAGTGCGGCTGGAGTGCGGACCGGGCACCGTACGGCTACGCGAGGCTTCCGAACGGACTGGAGCTCACCCGCACCATCCGCAGGATTGTCCGGGATGCACTTGTAGATCCGAAGGGAGAACATCCCTTTCAGGGCATTGATTTCTTCACGAAGGAAGGTGCGGACCTCGTTGTGTCGTACCTCAACGAGCCAGCAGAGGACTCGTGGTCGGATGAACCCCCATCCCGGTACTACATTGCCCACTACAAGGACAGGACGGATCTCCAGGTGGCCTTTCCCAGGGTACTCGGGACAGATGCGCCCGCTTTCCGGAAATGGATCCACAGCTACGGCCAGTACGAGTTTCCTGTGCCGAAGCTCCTCATGCCTGACCGGATCGTGACACCGAGGAACTATGACTGGGCTCCCCCTTCGAAGCTGAAGCCGGGGATTGCGGTTGGCGGGTACTTCAACGCGGAGTTCGGCGTTGCGGAAGCAGGCCGTTCCATGCTTTCCGCAGTGGAGGCCTCAGGCCTCAGGCACACTGCCGTGCTCTTCGAGCGGACGAAGTCACGGAAGGAACACCCGTACGGGGACAAGGAGCTTCTCACGGACTGTGACACGAACATCATTGCCGTGAATGCGGACCAGCTCTCGCTCTTTGCCAACCATGTCGGAACGGACTTCTTCAGGGGCCGGTACAACATCGGCTTCTGGTTCTGGGAGATTGAGGATTTTCCTGCGGACTGGAATCCCATAGCGACAACCTTCCTGCAGGAGATCTGGACTGCATCGAACTTTGTTGCCGAGGCCATCCGGAAGACGGTTCCCCTTCCCGTGAAGGTCTTCCCGATGCCTGTTGCCGAACCTGTCGTGGATCCGGACATCACACGGTCCCGGTTTGGCATTCCCGATGAGGCATTCGTCTTCATGTTCATGTTCGACTACTTCAGTGTGTTCGAGCGGAAGAATCCCCTTGGGACAATCCAGGCATACTGTGATGCCTTCTCGGAGTCTGACGGGTGCTGTTTGGTCATCAAGACCGTGAACGGGGACTCCCACAGGGTTGAGCGGGAGCTGCTCCGGTACCATGCCCGTGCACGGAAGGACATCATCCTTATCGAGGACTACCTCTCCCCTGTCGAGAAGAGTTCACTTCTCAATCTTGCGGACTGCTATGTGTCCCTCCACAGGTCGGAGGGATTCGGGCTCACCATTGCTGAGTCAATGCTCCTAGGAAAACCTGTCATTGTGACGAACTACTCTGGGAACGTGGATTTCACGACAGAGGAAAACAGCTACCTTGTGCCCTATGAGAGGGTCCCCATTCCGAAAGGTTGCCGGCCATATCCGGAGACAAGCTTCTGGGCGGACCCGGATATTGGAAAAGCAAAGGAAATCATGCAAAGCCTTGCAAGAAATAGTCCTAAATTGGATACGACCTTGCCTTCAGAGTTTTTAGCCTTAAGAAATAGATTTGGAGTGAGGAAGGCAGGAGATTTTGTACAAGTGAATGCTTCTGACTACGTGCGGAAACGAGCACAAGTATCTAGGCGCGCAAAGCGATTCATTTCAGAACGATCTCCCTTAAAAGTGGTGAAGCGGAAGTAAATATGGAAAGACCTGAAGCTGAAAGCTTGCAACGCACTCGCAAGCTCATTCAAGTGCAGCCAAATGATAGTGATGTTTCAGATGAGAGTGAATCAATTCACTCAAGAGTAAATGACTTAAGCGATCGATACACCAAACTCGAGAGGGCTGTACTTCTTTTAGGCGTAGTCCCGATCTCAATCGGGGCATGCATGCTTCTAAGTTTCCTGGTTGGGGCAGATGCAAATTTCGACCTCAAGAACTACCATTTTCTCAACGGATTCCTTTATCTTCACAATGCCATTCTGAAAGATACTACTGGAACCCTTCAGTCTTTCCTCGATCCCTATATAAGCATCCTCTACTATTTGCTGATCAGCAAGACAACTCCGATAGTTGCAAATTTGTCATTGGCCTTCATTCAGTCCTTCAATGTAATTCTTGTTTTCATTCTCGCAAGGGAAGTCTTTCTTCGCATGGGCCTCGATGTTGGGAAACGAATCGTGGCGTCCTTTGTAGTTAGTAGTCTAGTTTTGGCTGGACCGGATTTCTTCTCCGAGATTGGTACTACAATGGGCGACTCTACACTCTCTGTACCGATTCTACTGGCACTTGTTCTCGTTGTTTGGCGTACTAGGGGAAGTGCAAAACCGTCAAGAGCTCATATGGTTGCACTTGCAATAGCGGGACTGATAGTAGGTTTCACCTGTACTATGAAATTGACCAACGCTGTATACGCAATTGCTCTTGCTGTGACGGTACTCATTTGCGAGATTGAAAGAACTAATAGACTGCGAAAAGCTATTCGTTCCGTGATTCTATATTGCTTCATGACTGCAATCGGCTTCACTGTTACCTACGCTCCCCTTGGGTTGATGCTATGGCACCAGTTCCACAATCCAGTCTTTCCGTATTTCAATGGGGTCTTTCATTCGCCGTTTATGGTGTCACAGAGCATTAGCGATTCACGTTGGTATCCTGCCAGTGCATTGGGTTACTTGACCATGCCTTTCCAATTTGCATTTCGGCACACTGGAAATGCTGCTTCACAGTCGCAGTACTTTGGGATGGAAATTCCATTTAGGACACTATATTTCGCGATTTTGGTCCCTTTGAGTATCTTGTATATGATGCTGGCCGCTGTTAGATTTAGGATTGAGGGCAAGCAATACTTCGTTCAACACTCGCTGGTTGTCTTTCTTGGCTTTAGCTACTTGCTGTGGGCTCATGAGTTTTCCTATTATCGGTATCTGCAGGTGTTGGAAATACTGGCTCCATTATTCATTGCAATGGAACTCCTTTACATAGTTCCGATTGTCGTTAGGAATAGAGTAATATTCTTCTCATCTCTACTAGTCCTAGTACTGGTGGGACTTTACAGCCTCCCTGACTCGAATTGGGGGCGCATTGCGTATGCAAAAACTTACTTCGGAATTACAGCTAATCAATTCAAGGACTATCGGAATGATGAAGTCATTCTTGGGGAATACCCATTGCCATTGGGTTATACCGTGCCATATTTCCCTACAAGTGATCAATTTATAACTTTGCCACCTTCTAATCAAGTACTCTATTACAAGCCGTATCTTGACTGGTATCTTTCACGATTCACAGAATCAAGACGTCCGATAGTTTACGAAGGGATGTATACGCCAGGGTACACTTTGCTTAAGCAGCAATCTGAGCTGTTGCTGGCTGACTTCGGAGTTAAAATTGACGTTTCTTCATGTTCAGTGATTGATACCTACTTGAGCCCCATCGCAGTATGCAAAGCTTCAAGGGTGTAGATTCTATGACAAACGATTGTAGAGTTGCAGTGCTGATTCCTTGCCACAATGAAGCCATTGCAATTGGAAAGGTGGTAATGGATTTTCGCACTGCTCTTCCTGATGCTGAAATCTATGTTTATGACAACAAGTCAGATGACGATACTTCCACTATTGCCCGAGAAGCGGGAGCTATCGTACGTGAGGAAGAGCTAATTGGAAAGGGCCATGTCGTCCGCAGAATGTTTAGAGATATTGAAGCTGACTTTTACATTCTTGTAGATGGAGATGACACCTATGATGCGGCACTGGCACCAATAATGCTAGAAACTGCCATCTCGGGACAGTTTGATTTAGTCAATTGCGTTAGAAAAGAGATCCACAATGATGCTTATCGTCCTGCTCACAGAATGGGGAATGCGATATTGACAGGAATTGTAAAGCGTATTTTTGGTGATCGAGTTCAGGACATATTATCTGGGTATAAAGTTCTTTCGCAGAGATTCGTGAAATCGATACCGATTTTATCGAAAGGTTTCGATATTGAGACTGAAATTGCAGTACATTCGCTTGAGCTATATTTGCCAATTGCACATGTCGAGGGTGACTATCGACCTCGTCCAGAGGGTTCATTTAGTAAGCTGCATACATATAGGGACGGCATAAGGATATTGAAGTTGATTGCAACTTTGCTCGTTCATGAAAGACCCCTCAGTTTCTTTAGTTTGTTGGCATTATTCTGCATAGTCCTTGCTCTCATTCTGGCTATACCGATTGTCATTTACTTTCTTAGGTACGGATTGGTGCCTAGAATACCATCAGCGGTTTTGGCGACAGGTCTTGTAATTGTAGCAATGCTGAGTTTTATGACAGGTCTGATTTTTAGTGCTATTGCGCGAGGAAGGCGAGAGTCACAGCTTTTGGCATATTTGCAACTCCCATTTTGGCATAGATAGATCCTTTTGTCTTGATTGATGTCTGTTCAGCAAGGACCTATGCAGTGTACGTGGACTCGATTGCAATGATGGGCATAATAAACAATTTGCTCTTTCAGCTAATCTGGCAAGAACTGACTCCGGAGTTATGATTGTTGACGACAGTAATCCTCATGGAAACTGACAATGATCGTGAGTCTGATATGCCAAGAACCGTCTGTGGACTCCA
>DAIDIX010000039.1 GCA_027451645.1 Candidatus Dormiibacterota bacterium
CGAGACGGGCATCATGGATCCGTGCGAACACCTCCTCACCTTGGACAGTGAGCTTCATGACAGAAGCCCGGCCGTCCGTTGGATCTGGAATCTGCTCGAGGAGGCCACGCTCCACGAGATGCTGCACATGTCTGCTTGTCGTGGAGATATCGAGTTCAAGGCTCCGTGCAAGGTCGCTCACGCGCCTGCTGCCATCTCGATGGAGAGCAACGAGGACCATGAACATCGGAAGACCCATCTCGATCCCTGCAATCTTCTGGACCTGTGCTGTCCAGTGGGAGGTGCCGGTATGGTGCCGGAGGAGAGCCATGAGTTCGACAATCTCGTCGACTGACTGGTTCGTATACGCTGCATGATCCTCATTGCTCACCATGGAAGAAAGTATAACTTATTTGCTTGCACCATGCAACTTTCTAGCTGGAAACATGCGCTCTGCTATGCTCGAGTGAGATCAGGGAATACAGGTGGATCATGCGGAAGAGCATTGTGCAGTGGCTCCTCGCTTGCAGCATCATTGCTGGAGTCCTCAGCTCATGCGCGAATGGTGGACCGGGGAATACGGGGAGAGTCTTCACGTCGATGATCCTCTCGCACGGATCTCCTGTGCTCCATGTGAGCAATGTGTCTCTCACCCTTGCAACTGCCAGCCATCACTCCGTTTCCCTCACGCCCCAGCAGTCTGCAACACTCCAGGCAGCTGCATCGGATTCCACTCCCCTTCCTCCTGCAGCAACAACTGGAGTACCAGCAGGCACCTATGTTTCCGCATCCGTGAGCCTCACTGCAAATGGCACAACACTGCATCACACATCGTCCATTCTTCTCACTGTTGGCCAGGGTCCACCTGCAGAAGTTCTTGTCTTCCTTGTCACCCACCAGGTGCGCACAGCGACAGTTCCCACTGTGGCAACAATTGCAGCAGGAACGCATGCTGTCAATTTCGTCACCCACATTGCTGAAGGCTCTGTGCAGCACATCCCGAACATTCCGCTTGTGAACCAGTTCGGAAACACTGTCTCAGATTCATTCTTTCAGGGTCACATCACCATCCTTGCAACCTTTCTCACGGACTGCACGGACACATGCCTCCTCACTGCCTCCGGTCTTTGGGATGTTGCCCAGCAGCTCGATGCAATGGGACTTGGTTCACGTGTGCAAATCGTCGAGGTGACCATAAATCCTGCTGAGGATACGCCGCCTGTCCTCCTCAACTATGCAAGGGTATTTGGCATTCCCTGGACACTTCTCACAGGAAGTCCTGCAGCTGTAGATGCCTTCTGGCAGACGCTTGGATATTCAACATCATGTGCAGGCGCTTCCACTCCTGTTCTCGTATGTCCTGAGCCCTGGGGAGATTCCCAGGCACATGTGAATCTCTATTCGCACAAGGTTGAGCAGTACAACCTCTCGCACGGTCTCTACATTGGTGTCGCAGACCCTACGGGAACCATCTTCACAACCTATGCAAATCCGCCGTATGTCAAGGGTGCCATTGAATCGCAGTTCTACAACGCCCTCTCCAGTGGTGGAAAGCAGATTTACGAGACAGAGCTAGCAAACTCCACATGGAAACCTTCTGCCATCACCAATGATGTCCTCTCCCTCATGGCAACGGAAAACATTGCCCATCCACAGGCGGAGGCTGCCCCCATTGGTGTGCGGAAAGGGGATACACCACCCCCGTTCACGCTCGCCTCGACTGCTGGAGGATCCTACACGTCATCGAGCCATGCCCATGTGCCACGAGTCATCAACTTCTTCGCCACCTGGTGCGTGAGCTGCAGGGACGAGCTTCCCCTTCTTGCCAGCACTGTCGGGCATGGATCATTCACGAAGGATCAGCTTGTCCTTATTGATGAAAAGGAGTCAGCAGCCACGCTCACAGCCTATTTCAGGGAGCTTCACATTTCTGCTCCCGTGCTCCTCGACACTGCTGGCAACGTGTACGGGAAGTACGGCTTTGAGGGTCTTCCCGTGTCCCTCTTCGTGTCGAGCAGCAATGTCATCGAAGCCATTGTCATTGGCCAGCTCACGAAGCCAACGCTCACGAAGGTGCTCCATGAACTTCATTAGCGCCCTCAGGACCATTTCCCTCTCCCTCACGGACTGGAGCTGGGAAAACGACATCATGATCCCCCTCTTTGCCATTGCTGCACTGCTTGCAGTGCTCCTTGTCCGTGAATCCCGCTCCAGAAAGGCGCATCCCCGGGATGATGCTCCACCGATGTGGCATGCCATCCTGTGGACTGTTCTTGGGATCCTCTTCCTGTATCTCCCCTCACAGTCCCCAATCGACTATGCAGGTGACCGCTACTCGCTCACCTTCCACATGTTCCAGCACATTTTCTTCTCCGACCTCGCAGCCCCCTGCTTTCTCTTCGCACTCCGGGGAAGCGATCTCGCACGCTCACTCCGGGCGAGCAGGATTGTCCGGGGCATCGAGACAGCACTCTGCAACAGGTGGTCAGCAATCCTCCTCATGGGACTTGCCTTCTTCTACTGGCATTTTCCCGGACCCTTCAATCTCGCACTCGAGAATGATGGCATCCATTTTCTTGAGCACACCTCATTCTTTGCTGCAGGAATCCTCATGTGGTGGCCACTCGTCCTCCCGCTCCACAGGAAAGGGGAGGTGCCGCTCACTGATGGCCGCATCCTGGGGAACATTGCATATGTCACACTCACCTGTCTTCCCTTCACAATTCTCGGATTCATCATCACGATGTCCCCCCATGTCCTCTACACGTTCTATCTCCACAAGCCGCTCCTCTTTGGCATCTCGCATATCGTGGACCAGCAGATTGGGGGAGTCGTCATGCTCGGCTTCGCAAATCTCGTGGGATTTGGCGTTGTCACGTACTACTTCATGCAGATGAGTGCGACGGAGCACGATGCACCGCACGAGCAGGTCGCAGAGGAGACCATTTCCTCCACAGCATCATAAGGGGGAATCACGATGCTGCTGGCTCAAGAAGGAGACTGTACTCCTCCTCCTCCTGCATGGTATGGAGGGCAAGGATGGCATGGAGCGCATAGAGAGAGCGGCGGATCTCAGCAAGATCCACAGGATCTGGAGAGTCCGGATCCACAGAGGCTACAAGCCGTGCAAGCCTGCGGCTCTGGTGCATGATCTCCCCATGGGTTCGCTGGAACCCCCAGAGTCCCTCAGGTCCGCCATACAGCTTCCCAAGCTCGGGATACAGTTCACGTTCCTCCTCGAACTCGTGAGGCAGGATCCTGGTACGGAGTGTTTCTTCTGTCGACCGTGCCCGCTCAAAGGCAGCCTTCGGCTCATCTGTCACGAGTGCATCAGCACTGTCCCGCATGTCATCGAGATACCCCTTGATTGCGACATGTTCCTCCGTGAACCGTGCTGCCCTCGCTGCAGTCTCTGGACTCACCCTGCGACGGAGAGTGGGAACGGACAGGGCACGAAGAGCATTGAGAATGGCAATGACATCGATCACTTCCTGTGCTATTGCTCCGACAATGGGCGGCAGATAGCCAAATGCAGCAGCAATCATTCCTGCAAACGAGAGTCCCATTCCGACAAGCACGCTCTCCCGGGCTATCCGCTGTGACCGCTGGCTGATGACAACAGCCTCATACAGACGCTCCAGGGAATCGACGAGGAGCACAACATCTGCAGTCTCAGTGGATGCAGTCGTTCCTCTCGCGCCCATGGCAATTCCCACGTCTGCAAGGGCAAGTGCTGGCGCATCATTGATGCCATCGCCAACCATCATTGTCCTGTGCTTCTCCTGCTCCACCTGGAGTGCAGTGACCTTCTCCTCTGGAGTTCTCTCTGCAAGCACCTCGTCAAGCCCAAGCACTGCACCGATAGTGAGCGCCACCTCCTCGCGGTCTCCTGTCACCATGACAAGCCGTTCCATGCCCACATTCCGGAGAAGTCGGAGCGTGTGTGCTGAGTCCGGCCGGATGCGGTCATCGAGAAGTACTGCTCCCTCAGGCACACCATCAAGAGCCACATACACGACAAGCGCTCCATCTGCCTCTGCACGCCGACGTGCAGCCCTCACCCAGGGAGCATGAGAAGGCGCATACGCAAAGCCTGCATTTCCCACACGGACACGAATGCCATCCACCACTCCCTCGATGCCTGCTCCCTGCTGCTCCATTACCTGCTCGGGAAGGGAAAGGGAGAGATGGCGTTCCCGTGCATGGCTCACGAGGCTTGCTGCAAGTACATGCTGGGACAGCTGGTCAAGGGAGGCAGCGTACTGGATGCACCGGTCTGCTGCTCCTCCCGGTGCAGGAATGATGTCCGAGACTGCAGGATGTCCTGACGTGAGTGTTCCCGTCTTGTCAATGAGGAGTGCTGGACAGGTAGTGAGCGCCTCCAGCACAGCACCTCCCTTGATGATGATGCCACGCTGTGCAGCCCGGGACAGACCCGAGACAACAGCTATCGGGACTGCAAGGATGAGAGGACAGGGCGTTGCGATGACGAGAACAGCAACTGCCCTCTCAAGCAGTCCACTTATCGCCCATGCACTTCCTGCAACAACGAATGTGACTCCAACAAATGCAAGGGCGAACCTGTCCGCAAACCGTACAGCCCGTGCAGGATGTGCATCTGCCTCCTCAACAAGCCGGACAATGCGTGCATACGTGCTGTCGGCTGCACGTGTGAGTGCATGGAGTTCAAACGGACTTCCTGCATTCACGACTCCGCTTCGCACTGAATCGCCCTTGAGGTGACCAACAGGAAGGGACTCTCCCGTAAGCGCAGACTCATCAAGGGTAATCTCCTCTGAGAGCACAGCACCATCCACTGGGACGACTTCGCCACTCCCCACGAGCACAATATCCCCGATTGCCACCTCATCGAGAGGAACGGTTCGTATATCCGTTCCCTGCCGCACACGGGCATGCTGTGGTGTCCTGGAAACGAGTGCATTGAGTTCCCGTTCAGCCCTCCTTGCTGCATAGGACTCGAGCGACTGTCCACTCGTGAGCATGAGCGTGATGACTGCGCCTGCAAGTGGCTCATCGATGATGAGGGTGCCCACGAGTGCAAGGAGAGCGATGATGTCGACACCGAGCTGCCGGTGGAGAAGCCTCTCCACAACGACATAGGCAGAGAGCACTGCTCCATAGAGAGTCGTGGCCCGGAGTGCCCACACTGCTGCCTCCTGGAGCCCGGCAAGGAAGAGTCCGCCCCCTGCTGCCAGTCCTGCCACAGCCAGGGCTAGTGACCGGTACTCCCAGAACACGCGCAGTCGATGCACCAGCTTCACTCCAACCTTGTGCCTTCCCGTGTATATCGTACCACGCAACATGTATCGCTACGATACACATTTGAGCATTGCGCTGCTAATGGTGCTCCCCAATCAGATGGGCATTGTGGATGGCAAGGCGGGGGTGGAGCTGTGGTGGAGGAGCTCCGAGGAGGTGCTCATAGAATGCATGCTCTGCATCAAGGGAGTACGCGATTGCATGCTCCTTCCGGAAGCCATGCTGCTCATCGTCATAGATGACAGATGCAACCACCTGGCCTGCACTGACAAGGGAGCGTACCATTGCCTCTGTCTGTGAGACAGGTACTACAGAATCCCTCCGTCCATGGAAGAAGATGACAGGCACATGGAGCTCATCGAGATGGTGTATCGGCGAGCGTTCCTCATAGATGGCACGGCTGCTCCGTGGAGCTATGAGTGTCTCAAGGTAGCTGTCCTCGAACTTGTGAAAGTCCTGGAGCAGGAGTGTGAGATCTGCAACGCCGTAGTAGCATGCACCCCCACGGAACACACCATCTCGCATGAGTGCTGAGAGAACAGTGAATCCTCCTGCACTCCCACCGGATATGAAGGCAGGGGCATCACGCTCCGTTGCATAGACATGCGCAGCAGCAATGCAGTCATCCACATCGAGGACACCCCAGGAGCCGAGCAGGGCACGGCGGTAGCCAGAGCCAAAGCCTGTGCTGCCACGGTAGTTCACCTGAACCACAGTGTATCCACGGCTTGTCCAGTACACCATGCGGAGATCGAGCTCAGGCTCAGCCTGGGAAGTTGGCCCTCCATGGGCACGGATGAGGACCCGAGGAGAAGATGATTCCTTCCGTGGCCGGTATACGACAACATGGATTTCCTCGCCTGCATCATTGTGGATGACTTCCGTTGCTGCAGCAGGGAGTTCGACTTCGCCAGGAAGAGGAAGCTCAAAGGACTGGGCAAGAGAAGAAATGGAGGCTGACCGGATATCCACGGAGTAGATGCCATGGGGCAGCAGTGGACTCCCCCCCTCAAGGAGAACTGCTCCCTCATGGATGGCAAGCGAGCGCCCCCCTGTCGTGAGTGGAGCGTCGAGTTCCTCCCACCTCCCCCCAGCTATGCTGCATACGGCAAGATGCATGGAGCCACCCCGCTCATATGCAGTGACGAATGCCTCATCACTCAGCACTGCTGCAGAGTGTCCTCCAATGTTCCACTGGGGGAATGCATGCTCTTCCTGCGCTTCCCGCAGCACTCGAGATCCACCGTGCTCACTCCACAGATGCAGGTTCCAGAAGCCGTTTGTGTCAGCTGTGAAGACAAGTTCCCCGTTTGGCATCCAGAGATGGGTCATTGCTGCATGTCCTGGTTCACCAGCTACATGTACGCCCTCTCCCTCGATGCCTGCTGCACCCTCTGCAAGCCGTGCCACATGGAGCTCAGCTCCTTCCCATGGCATTTCTGGACTGTTCCATGTGAGATACGAAAGCATGGTTCCTGAAGGTGAGATCCGGGGATTGAGGTAGAAGTCATTCCCTTCAAGGAGAGCAGTGATGCTGCCAGAGCCAAGGCGGATCATGACAATCCTGTTCACCACGTCCTGACCCGAGTGATCCTCCTGCACTGCATAGACGACATCCTGCTCCGCATCCCAGGAGAAATCCCCAAACCACATTTTCCGTCCACCCGGGACACAGCAGAGAAGCTGCCTCTTCCCTGTGAGCGAGAGGAGCCAGAGACTGCCATCCGCTATCGACGAGTAGAGAAGCCTCTCTCCGCAGAGCGCGTACGACCCGCCACCATACTCGTGAATGCGGTTTCCTACAGAAACCGTTGCAGGAAGAAGATCTTCCGTCTCTCCAGTTGGCGTGCAGCGGATGATTGTCTGGCGACCCTGCTCCCATGGACGAGATGTGCACCAGAATATCCCGTGAGCATTGGCACTCACCTCACCAAATGTCGCACCTCCTCGGGCAACGACAGCAGCAGGAAGGGCTGACTGTGGTGCGATGGGATTACTCCTCGTCCGGGCTTCCCGCTGCAAGGCAGGAACCGATAAGGGCTGCACCTGCTGCAACGACAGGACTGACTGTGCGGGCAGAGACAAGATGCTGCTTTGCATGTGCTGCAAGGAGCACTCCGCTTGCAAGTGTGGTTGTGAGAGCAAGGGAACGGGTGAGATTTCCATCCCTTCCCTTCCTGCACATCGAGCTTCCAAGAAGTCCGCCCCAGAGGGCAGTGTAGGCGATCGTTCCATAGAAGCGTCCTGGAGCCTTCCTGAGGTCCTGGTACCTCGTCACAAGAAACTGTGCTGCATCGATAGTGCCATAGAGTGCTGCTGCCCGTACGAGTGTTCGTCCCATCATTCCCTCCTTACCTGGTGCTGATCCTGCGGAAAGTCTCTGCCTTGTGTCCCTCGCCAAGCCCCATCTCTTCTGCTGTTCTCGTCCCCATTGCTGTGATACGTGCAAGAAGAGCCTCGACATCATCAATCTGTGAGACATGCTGCTGAAGGGCAGCACATTTCCGCTCGAACACGTCTGTGATGTCGACTGCATGGTTTGGATTCGATGTTCCTGTGAGCCACACCTCAGGTACGACATGTGCCTCAAGGCCCTCCTCAAGGAGCTCGGAGTATGAATACGGATTCCGTGCATCAGGATAGACAGCACAGAGTGTTGCCTCCCCCGCAGCAAGATGGTCCGGATGGCTCGCATAGATCCGCTCCCAGTTGCGTTCGGGTGACTGGCAGACCACAAGGTCTGGCCGGATGCGCCTGATGACACGAGTCACTTTCTTTCGGAGTTCAAGCGAGGAGCTGAGCTCTCCATCGGGATACCCAAGAAAGGTGATGTCCGAGACACCGACCACTGCTCCAGCTGCACGCTGTTCCTTCTCGCGAAGTGCGCGAAGCTCCTCCCGCGATCTTCCTGTCGATCTGCCACCAGCTGCACCATCCGTAATGATGCAGTACGAAACGTCCACACCCGAGGATGTCCATGTCGCTGTTGTCCCAGCGCATCCAAAGTCGACATCATCGGGGTGTGCACCGACAACGAGAACCCTGCGGGGAGAAAAGTCCTGTTCTGTCACACTTCCATGGTATTCCTTCAGGGAAATCTCCTGATCCTCTGGAGAGGCGTGAGCAGATTGTCAGAAACGCCAGCAGCAATCCATGCAGGTGCTAGGAACGTGCCACTCCAGCACCTTCCATGGCAAGTAGCCTTGCCTTCACAGCAGGACTCCCGAATGAGAATCCCCCAAGTCTGTGGTCGTGGCGCACTACCCTGTGACAGGGGATGACAAGCGGAATGGGGTTTGCTGCAACTGCATTTCCCACTGCACGAGCTGCATGTGGACGTCCAATGCGCTCTGCAACCTCCTGGTAGGACATCACTGTTCCCCGGGGTATCTCCTTCAGCACCTCAAGCACTTCGCGCTGAAAGGGTGTGCAGTCCCGAAGGACGACAGGGACTGTGAAGTCGAGTGTCGCACACCCGTCTGTGAACCGTTCCACATGTGCGAGGAACTCCCTGCTTCCCTCGGGAGCTGTGACAGGCTCTTCTGTCATCGCAATCCGGGTAACACCTTCGCTGGTGCCTTCTATGCGGACATGCCCCCATGGGGTATCGACTGTTGCCCATTCCGTTGATGCAGCATTCCTGCGGGGAGCCCTGCTGCGATGTGGTGATGGTGCCATTCCTCTTTTCCCTTCCTGCATTGTGCTGTAGTCTTTCCAGTATGCCTGAACCCACTTCTTCCATCCCTCTCCTGCTCTTTGGAGCTCCAGTCACCAACCCGAACATCGTCTATGCAACACGGTTTCTCGCACCAGACCCGGTTGTAGCAATCGACTACGGTGATCACGTCTCGCTCTGGGTAAGTCCCCTTGAAGCGCATCGGGCAGAACTCGAGTCAACAGCTTCTGCTGTGCACTCCACTGAGGAGATCTCTGTAAACTCACTTCTTGGTTCTGCAGGAAGCGAGACAGAGCTGTGGCCACTCCTTGTGCATGCAGTGCTTGCAGCTGAGGGCTGCACGAATGTTCGTGTTGACAGCACCTTTCCTCTTGGCATTGCGGATATTCTCAGGGACAAGGGGATCCACGTGACTGTTGACTGGACTGCATATCTCCGGGAACGAAGGATCAAGACTCAGGAAGAGATTGAACTGCTCCGCGAAGTCGAACGTATTGGACTTGGGGGTCTTGAAGCTGCCCTCGCCCTTCTCCGTACTGCGACTGTGAAGGATGGCCTCCTCTACCATGAGGGAGCTCCCCTCTCAGGTGCTGACCTTGTCCATGCTGTCGAGTCCTACTATCTTGCACATGACTGCATCACTGTTGACTCGATATGCTGTGGCAGTCCCGAGTGCGCAGATCCCCACCGCAACACGAGTCCTGTCATTCGTGCGAACCTGCCCATCGTTCTCGATCTCTACCCGTACCACCGCACCTCAAGATACTGGGCTGACCTCACACGTACTGTTGTCGTTGGGGAGCCTCCAGATGCTGTCTGGAAGATGTGGAATGCAGTGAAGCAGGCACAGCAGGAAGCACTCGACATGGTCCATCCAGGTGTCAATGCGAGGGATATCCACCGCCACTGCTGCGAGGTGTTCAGGGACCACGGATACGGATCGCTCTCACACCCGTTCAATGAGATCTCCTCATCTGCCCGATTCATTCATGGAACTGGCCATGGTGTCGGGCTCGAAATACACGAGTTTCCCAGGGTGAGTGATCCGGATGTCATTCTCGAAGTGGGGGATGTCATCACGATCGAGCCAGGACTGTATGATCCAGATCTTGGCGGGATACGCATCGAGGACCTCGTCACAGTCACTGAAGATGGCATGGAGAATCTCACTCCATTTCCAAAGGAGCTCATCCTCACGCCGCAGTAGCTGGAAAAGGGGAGCAGTGGTCACTGGCCTACACCCGGCATGGGCAGCAATGGGGGAGAAACGTACGCATTCAGGCTCCTTTCATTGCAGGACCCATCATGCTGAAGGACAATATCTCCATGATTTCCCGGCTCACTTTCCTCACTCTTCTGGCATTCCTTTCTGCCTGTGGAGGAACACGGCTGCCCGAGAAATCACTGCCTCCCACCTCACCTGCTGCCCTTGCAGTACCCGGTGTGCCAGCATCAGTATGGTCAGCCATTGGAACACCGCTCACACCGTCTCCCAAGCTGGTCGCTTCCATCCGTGTCTCGAGAGCCCAGGCTCTGGTCATAGCAAACCAGTTCGCCCATTCCCTCACGTCCTGCACCACGTGCATGCATCTGTTCCTTGCACAGATGCAATCCCAGTCTCCGCCATATGGAATAACGCCACTTGAATGGAACTGTGTCGTATACACTCCAGCTGGATTCCTTCCACCCGGAGGAATCCCAGCGGGCGCGTCTCCTGATATCGTTCCCCGCTCCTGGCACCTTGGGTACATGACAATTGACCCGATAACAGGAAAGAGCTCACCCGCATCGCTATACGCCCCATGACCAGTGCACTGCTACAGGGTCCATGCATTTCGCGTGAAGAAGCGCCTTCTCCTGACCTGCACTGGGTTCCAGGAGCAGCCTTCTGTCTAGGGAATCACAGCAACGCTGATGAGCTTCCCGTTCCGAGTGGATGAAATGGCATACGGC
>DAIDIX010000040.1 GCA_027451645.1 Candidatus Dormiibacterota bacterium
CCCAGTGCCTGTGGATATGGTCACTGCCGATTTCTCGGGCCTTGATCCTGGCATCTCCGTTGCTGGTGCACTGGACCAGGTGGACCGGGTTGCGAAGGCAAGGGGGATTGCTCCCTCAGCCCTCCGGACATTCGTGCTGGACCATGTCACGGGGAGGTACCTTGGCATCTTCGGTGAACCGTATGTCAATGTGCTGGAGCTGAACATTGCCCTCGATGAACGATATCCCCTCCGACAGCACTGAGCACAGTGGGTCCCACCGAGGACGTCTGAAGATCTATCTCGGTGCAATGCCTGGAGCAGGCAAGACCTATGCCATGCTCCAGGACGGCCATGACCGGAGAAGTCTCGGTGAGGATGTGGTCATCGGACTTCTCGAGACGCATGGCAGGGTGCGGACAGCAGAGCAGGTGGGCTCGCTCGAGATCATTCCGCGGCTCAGGGTGCACTACAAGGGGAAGGTCGTCGAGGACATGAATGTCGATGCTGTCCTTGAGCGGGATCCTGATGTTGTCCTCATTGATGAACTTGCCCACTCGAACGTTCCCGGCATGCGGCATGAGAAGCGGTACGAGGATGTCGAGGAGATCCTTGAGGCAGGCATTGATGTCATCACAACACTCAACATCCAGCATCTGGAGTCCGTGAAGGATGTTGTCGAGCGCATCACGGGAGTGACCGTGCGGGAGACCCTTCCTGACAGGATTGTCGACAGGGCAGACGAGGTGCGCTATATCGACATCACGCCGGAGGCGCTCCGGAAGCGGATGATGCATGGTAACGTATATGCGCTCGATCGGACAGATGCAGCTCTTGACAATTTCTTCCGGCATGGAAATCTCGCTGCACTGCGTGAGATCGGCCTTCGGCGGGTCGCAGACAGTCTCACTGCTGCAGTTGTCGAGTACCCGCCCGAGAATGTCCTGGTCGCAGTATCTGGGGATACGGGCACTTCAGCACTCATCCGGAGGAGCGTGCGGCTGGCTCGCCGATACCGGGGCATGTGCACAGTCCTTCATGTGGTGGAGGCCAAGACGGCAGGGGAAGAGTCGGAAGGAACGGAGTGGCGCCATCTTGCCCATGAGCTGGGCTGCTCCGTCATCGAACGGCACGGGGAGCTGGTCTCCACGATCCGGACCGTCTTGCGGGAGACGAATGCGCAGCACGTTGTCCTTGGCGAATCCCGTCACAACCGGCATCTGCCCTGGAGGCAGCGCCATGTGCAGCAGTGCGTGGAGACACTGACGGATGTCGATCTGCATGTCATTTCCCGTCATCCTCTCCAGCGGCAGATGCCGCTGGAGCAGGGACGGCACGGGGAGTCCATCCTGTACCAGATGAATCTCCTTCAGCGACGTGGTGCACTTCGTGTGTACCTCGGCTACGTGCCCGGAATAGGAACCACAGCTGCTGCACTCAGCGAGGCATCACGACGTGCGAAACGGGGTACGGACGTGATTGTTGCAGCACTTCCTGCAGGGCACTCTCCCCCAGAAGGTGTCAGGTGCATTCCCTTTGACCTCCCAAGTCATCGGGATCAGGCTCCCGACATTGAAGCCATCCTTGCCAGGAATCCGTATGTCTGCGTGGTGGATGATCTCATGAGGAAGTCGTCGGACGGAACACCACTCTACCAGGCAGTGCGCCGGCTCATGAGCGAAGGAATCACGGTCATTGGCACACTCCATCTGAACCGATTTGAGGAGATTGGGAGGGCTCTCCGGGAGATCCTTCCCAACCTTCCTCCCGAGTCCACCCTTCCGGATTCCTGGATAGATCTCTTTGATGAATGTGAGCTTGTCGATCTCACGCCAGAGGAGGTGCAGGAACGGCTCCGCAGGGGACGCATCCTTCCCTCTCGGGAGATTGCGTCCGCTCTCCAGGGACTCTACCGCACAGATGTTCTGGCATTTCTTCGCGAGTCTGCATTCCGCATAATGTCCGCGAGCAGTGACCGCAAGCTCCTCCAATACATGGAGCATGTCTCCATCCAGTCAGCATGGGAGACAGCTCCCCGGATGGTGCTCGTCATTCCTGCAGTTCCCGGGCAGGAGGAACTCATCCGCAGGTCTGCGAGGACTGCGGAAGTGCGGGGTGATGTGCTGACAGTCCTCTCGCTCCACCGGAAGTCGCTGACTGTGCCCGAGAAGGAGTTCCTCGGAAGATACGGAACCCTCACGCACCAGCTAGGAGGGGAATTTGTGACCGTGAAGACCCAGCATGTTGTTGAAAGCATTGTTGGCTATACGCGAGACCATCACATTACGGAGCTCATCCTGCAGCGGACAAGGGAGTTTCCTGTCAGGACACTGCTGGAGATCATTGAGACACTCTCCGAGGTGGATGTGCATATTCTCGAGCATTCCATTGCCTCCTCCTGACCACTCTTCCGCATCTTCTTGTCATGTGGCTTGGGTGGAAGCCCTGACAACGAGAGGGAATGAGAGACCGAAATCACTTCGAGATCCATCCTCAATCCAGACATGACCGCCCTGTGCCTCTACAAGACCCTTGACAATGGCAAGGCCCAGTCCAATTCCTCCAATGTCTTCCGCACCGGTGCTGTCCGTGACAAACCTCTCGAATACAGTTTCCCGCAGCTCCTTTGGAACTCCGGGTCCCTCGTCTACAACGTGGACTATGCCGAATCCGCGGGATCCCCTCTCAATCGTGATGGTAATGGGGGTTCCGGGAGGAGCGAACCTCCCAGCATTTGACAGCAGATTATCGAGGATTTGTCCTACCCGGTCCCAGTCAGCATCGATGTCGACTTGCTCGTCGGGTGTTGCCACGGAAACAGTCCTTTCTGGATGGAGAGTGACAAACCGTTCCCGGGCAGAGTCTACAGCATCTGCAAGCGAGAACTCCGTCAGGGTGAGGTCGAGTGCCCCAGCTTCGAGCCGTGCGAGATCCAGCATATCGCCAACCAGCCGTGCCAGCCGATGCTCCTCTCCCTCAAGCATGCGGAGAGTGGTGCGGACACCTCCAGGGAGATTGGGGTCATCAAGGAGGGAGGTCGTTCCCATGAGGAGATTCGTGAGCGGTGTTCTGAGTTCATGGGAGACGTTGGCAATGAGTTCCCTCCGGAGCCGGTCAGTTCGTTTGAGAACCTCCACCTCCTGCCGTGTCTGAGCCAGGCTGACAGCCACGGATGCTGCTTCTGCCTGGTCGCGGTTGAGCTGCTCAAGGTGTACATTCGCCTCAGCGAGATGGCTTGCAAGGAGCTCAGCCTGATGCTGGGCACGCAGTCTTCGGGATGACTGGAAACCGATGATTCCTGCTGTGCCGAGAAACACGATGAGGTTGAGGAGATCCGTGCTGTCCGCAATGGTGAGGGTTCCCACAGGTGGGACGAAGCTGTAGTCGACCAGGAGAAAGCTCGTGACTGCAGCAAGGAATGCAGGGCTTGCACCACCAACCATGCCGATGATGGCAACAACACCAAGATATGGGTACAGGTAGTTCCTGTTGCCGGATAGCCACGTGAGGTGGAGGAGAACTGTCAGCCCTGCAGGAACGCCGATAGCGAGGGTGTGAAGCAGAACAGTGCGAACTGTCCTTGAGAGAGGATGATGCATGGTGTGGAGTTACGATGTGAAGGAGGTGCCCACGGGGGCATGTCCATATCTTGCACCACAGCACGGCAGGAGTGAAGAGAACCACAAGGTGGTACGATGTCGACATGGCAAAACGTACGGGAACGGTTTCCGTTGATGATGTGCTGGCAGCGATCGATACAGCGCGCGACAAGGTGATGGCAGATGAGGTCAAGGGCCTTGTGAAGCTTGGACTTCCGAGAAGCGTTGCAATGAAGATGGTCGAGGACAGGTACCGTCAGCGGCAGGATGGGGAAGAGCAGGAAACGGAGTCGAACCTCTCCTGGGGAGACATGAGCTAGTCCCGACACGGGACTGCAACGGTCGTATAACGACACTGCAGATGCATTCTCCTCACGGCATACTGGGAGTACTGGCGATCCTGCCGAGAGAGGTGCTCCATGATGCTGAGTGCTGGTCCATCACATGTTCGCATTGCCCTTTTGGGGGGAGATGTCCTCTGGCTCGGTCATGCTGTTCGTGTTCAGATGCGGGACGGGAACCAGGAGAACGTGCCGGAGCCGCGCTGGTATCACGAGGAGATCCGGAACACTGCATCGCTCATGCAGCCAGTTTCTCTCGCTGACGCGTGCCGTCTGGGAGGCGAGGAACACCTTCCTGCCATGATCCTTGCTTCCTACGCAGTTCTTGACATGGCTGCTGCAGTGCGGGACGGGCGCAGTGCACTTCCTCCATGGTACGGAAGGTCAGTCGATGCATTCAGCAGGGAACTTCTCACTGTGCGAGAGGATCTTCCTGAATGTCCAGGTGCAGTATCCCTTGCGCTTCTTGCAGCAGAAGGTGCCTTTCCCCATGCTTCACGTGCACTGAGAACACTGGGACGTGAGCTCGAATCCTGTCCCGAAAGCACTGACTGCACCCTCTCCTAGGAAGTGGGAGGCGTGAGCCACACGGTAGGTGCAGTGGGCTGGAAACTCGTGAGAGTAAGCGTCGCATCGGGAAGGGAGTATACCGTAGGCAGGCCAAATGCACTAAGACAGGTTGTCATGCTGCTGGTTGCGTACACTGCAGCAGCATGGACATCGATGCAGTCTGCATAGAGTGCTCCCGCCTGAGTGGAGCTGGAGGAGATGTCGAGAGGATTCGTCTGTGCAGGAAGTGCCCTCAGGTGTGCAAGCTCTGCCCGGAGTGCTGTCGGATTCCAGAACGTTGCAACCTTTGCAAGGGCTTGTGGAGCCTGAATGCCAGAAGGCACATTCATGAGGAGCGGTGCAAAGCGTGATGTGCTGGTGCAGGAGCGTGCGGTTCCCTCACGGGAACACAGCACCATGCGGGCTGGCGTTGCATAGATTCCGTAGGCTGTGCTTCCCGGAGTGCCATGCCAGAGCGGGTCGAGTGTTCCTGTTGCGACAATGACGGACTGGGTTGTTCCGGACACTGTGACAATGACTGTCCGCAATGGAGCACTGGGGTGAGGAGCTGCCTGATATGTCGCCTGGAACGAGGCTGGTGCAGAGAGGGCAGAGAGTCTGGTGATGAAGGCTGTCAGCTGGGGCTCGTTTCCCGGTGTGCTGCCCGGCTCCGGAAGAGGAGCTGCGCCTGGACGCATGATGAGTGCAGAGATGCATGCCATGAGGAGGAGGGTGGTGATCCCGATGGTGGCAGCAACGCTCCGTGGTGCCATCAGCTACCTCGCCTCCCGTGAGGGCTTCCGTCCCCTGAAGAACCAGAGGGCAGCAAGAGCGATGAGGACTGCTGCACAGAGAATGGTTGCAAGGGTAAAGGAGCGTGCGATGTGGGAGTAGGCGCTTCCGAGGAGATATCCTCCAAGTGCAAGTGCAATATCCCAGATTGCACAGCCGACAAGGGATGCCAGAAGGAACGTGCCAATGGACATCCGTGCAAGTCCAGCAGGGAAGGAGATGTATGTGCGGAGTACTGGCAGGAGTCGGCCCACGAAAACGGAACTCCCCCCGTGCTTCTGGAACCATCGGTCTGCAAGCTCGAGATGGTGCTTCGAGATTCCCACATATCGCCCTGGACCAAGAAGGATTGGGGTGCCGAACCGTGCTGCAATGGCGTATGCGATAAGGCCGCCAAGAATGTTCCCCAGTACTCCGCTCGTGATGGCAAGGACAAGAGAGAGGTGGTGGCTGAAGGCGAGTGCGCCTGCAAGTGGCATTGTCACTTCGGACGGGAATGGTATGCCACAGCTCTCAGCAGTCATGATGACGAAAATTGCGAGGAGGCCGTAGCTGGAAACGAAGGTGCTGATGAAGTGGCTCATGCGAGATTCTCCGTATGTGCTGCAGGTACCGTGTGGTGTGGGGAGGATCCTGCATTGTTCTCGAGAATGGTCAGCTCTGCCCGTGCTTCAGTGCAGAGGGCAGTGACGGACTCGTAGCGGGAAGTCCCTTCGTGGAAAAAGGGACTTGCAGCACCATGGAATGCCTGTTCGAGGGAGTCGAGAACATGGTGGAGGTGCACCTGGATCTCTGTGAGGTCGCTGGGCGTGGTGCCATCGAACTCGAAGTCCTCGAGATGGGCAATGAGTGAACGGACCCGTTTCGCCTGCTTCTGCACTGCCTGCCGATCTGGAGGAGCAGCATTTCCCGAGTCATCAAGAAATGAAATCATGGACGACAGCTCCGGAAGGAGTGCGACGTACCAGACTGCGAAATCACGGTCAGTCAGCGGGTCCTTGCCAAGCATGCGGTAGCTGCCGTACATGGCGAGCACAGCGAGCACGAGGACAATGATGTAGACCACAGCACGCTATTTGTACCGGAAGGTGATACGGCCACGGGTGAGATCGTAGGGGCTCATTGTGACACGTACACGGTCTCCGATGAGGATCTTGATGTAGAACTTCCGCATCTTGCCGGATGTGTAGGCGAGGATCTCCTGACCAGTCTCAAGCTTGACACGGAACATTGCGTTTGGCAGCGGCTCTTCAACCGTTGCATCCATCTCGATCGTGTCTTCCTTGATGTCCTGGCTTGCAGCATCGTCCCGACGACGATCCCGGCTGGGACGTGGCTTGCGGCCACGACGTACGGGCGGAGTTGGCACTCAATACACCTCCAAATGACTCATATGCCTCTCTACCATACAGAAATTTCCTGTTCCTGTGACACCTTTCAGGTTCAGGAGTCCCTGCTACCGCTCAAGGAGTGTCGCGATTCCGAGCCCACCACCACAGCACATCGCCTGTACTCCGAGATGTGCATTCCGCTCGATCATGGCATGCACTAGCGTTGTCATGAGGCGTGCTCCCGATGCACCAAGAGGATGGCCAAGAGCAATGGCACCACCATTGACATTCACCTTCCCGAGGTCTGCACCAAGTTCATGCTGCCATGCGAGAACGACAGATGCGAATGCCTCGTTGATCTCGAAAAGATCGATGTCATCGACATGGTGGTGAGATTTTTCAAGGAGCTCCTTCGTTGCAGGAATCGGGCCCTTGAGCATTGTGACAGGATCGACTCCAACAGAGACATGCGCACCAATCCGTGCAAGGGGAGTGCAGCCACGCTTCCGTGCCTCCTCCTCAGACATGAGGAGAAGGGCAGCAGCGCCATCGGAGATCTGGGACGAGTTTCCCGCATGGAGGATGCCATCCTCCTTGAATGCTGGCTTCAGTGCAGCAAGCGTTTCGCGGGTCGTTCCGGGACGGATCCCCTGATCATGGGAGACCTCGCGAGCATTGCCATCTTCCGTGACAGTGACAGGCGTTATCTCCCTCTCGAATGCACCACGTGCATCAGCTGCAGCAGCACGTTCCTGCGAGGCGCATGCGAGGTCATCGCACATCTCCCGTGTAAGATGCCATTCCTCTGCAATCATCTCGGCTGCAAGACCCTGGTTCGTGAGGGCATACCTCGACATCACGCTCGGAGGAAATGGAGTGCCTGGACCATGAAGAAAGGATGCTCCCATCGGAATGCGGCTCATGCTCTCCACACCGCCTGCGATGACGATGTCATGCACACCAGAAGCGATGAAGGCAGCAGCTGTATGGATGGCAAACTCCGAGGAGCCGCACTGGTGGTCGACAGTCGATGCAGGGACAGATACGGGAAACTCCGCTGCAAGGAGAGCCTGCCGGGCGATATTCGTGCTCTGCTCGCCAATCTGGCCAACACAGCCGAAGTGCACCATGTCGACATCCCTCGGATCGACTTCCGCATCAGTGAGGACTGCCTGGAGGACCTGTGCACCGAGATCGACTGGATGGATGGAACGGAGATCCCCCCGCTCCGGATGTCCTTTCCCGATGGGAGTCCTACGGGCTGCAACAATGACGACAGGACGGGTCATGGAGTGACTCCTTTCGTAAGTTCCTGACTGGGGTGTGCACTCTGGAGTGTAGCAGTTCAGCTTTGGCGGTACACAACCTGGGCAGCACTCCCGCCAGGGGAAGGCGTGTACGAGATCACGGGACCTGACGTCCTGTACACGGCATACGACTGCGAGGTGGATACAGGCGCATCGACTGCTGCATTCCATGGTGCTCTGACTGAGTACTGGGCGAGAAGCACAGCATGGGGAGGGTGGGCTGCTGGTGCAGGAAGCACGATGAGGCTTCCTGGCGGTGCACTGTCAAGGAGGGCAATGGGAACAATGACGAGATGGTACTTCCTGGCGAAATATGATGTGGAGTCCCCTGTGGGTGCGCGTGGAGGGAGGACGGGATGGGCGAAGGCCGCAAAGATGTACATCTGGGCTGGAAGTCCCTCGGAGACTGAAGTCGGCTGCACAGTACCCGATGTCGTTGCTGCAAAGGAGGTTGTCGATGCGAGCGCATCGGGAACGTAGATGGGAGCTCCGTTGGCAAGGGAGATCGCAGTTGAGATGGCCTGGAGCTCCGTGGTATTGAACGCTGCCTGCGAACGGAGCGAGTAGCCGGACACTGCATCAACCTGCCAGTACACTCCCTCGATGAGGAGAAATGCTGCAAGAGCATACGCCCAGGTCCTCTGGTGGGAAAGAAGCCATCTCCCGAGCACGACTGTGCCTACACCCGTGAGGCAGAGAAGGAACGGAAGCATGTCGGATGACCGGAGTGCATGGGGTGTTCCCTCTTCCGTAAGTGCTGCAGCAATGGGAGCTGCAGCAAGTCCAATGAGGAGAAAGCGTGCACGTACTGACGTGCGGAAGGACTGCGCTGTCCGGAGGATGCCTGCAGCGAGGAGTGGCATGGTGCCAAGGAGCAGCATGCCGCCATACTGTGTGCTCTGGCGGAGATTCTGGTCACCCGTGACAAACAGGTATCCGGGAGAGAGATATGTGAGGAGGTTCGTAAGGAAGCGTCCAATGATTTCCGGAAAGGAGGCTCCTCCTGCAGCTATGCTCACACTGCCAAAGCGGGATACGAGTGCTGTGGGATTGTGGAGCATCCAGAAGAAGAGAATGACATACGCTCCAAATGCAGGAAGCGTACCTGTCCAGGCAACAGGATATCCAAGTATCCGCCAGGGTTTTCTGAGGTCATCCCAGAAGGTGGATACCCCCCAGACAATGAAGAAGGCAAGGGCCATGAGTCGGCCAGTGCTGTAGGCGTATGTGCAGATGCCAATTGCTGTGCTCGTGATGGCACTCGTGAGGAGTGTCGGCTTCGGATGCCAGAGTGTGGCAGCTAGTGCGACAGCACAGAACCCGACCATTGAGATGACCTCGAATGCATCCCTGGAGAGGAGGGTGAGCCAGGGAGTTGCAGCCCCGATGATGAGGACAAGGAGTCCTCCAATCCGTGAACCGGTATACCGGTACGTTCCTGCTGCACAGCAGAAGATGGTGATGCAGCCGTAGAGGGCTGCAGGAATCCTGTCAACAGCGACAGTAAGCGGGAGCACCTTGAGGATGAGTGCAAGCGTGTAGATGTACACAGGATTCTTCCACTCGCCAAACGCCTCGAAGAAGAGCGGCATTGCATAGCCATGCTCATCCCGGGCAGCGTGCGCGACTGCCCAGGCGTTGTATCCAATGGAGGCCTCATCGTTGTAGAGACCGTGTGGGAGTGTGCCAAGCATGAGGAAGGCATGGATGATGACCCCAGCTCCTGCCACAAGTATGGGGATGCGCGAGGTTCGGAGAAGGTGAAGGAGACGGTCTGCCATCAGTGGGCGCCTCCAGGGAGGACATAGACACTGTCTTCCCTCACGGTTCCAGCTGGCCATGGCCAGAAGGAAGCGGTGTTCCACCGTTCAGGCACTCCGATGAAGTCGTCAAAGGTAGTGAGCAGGGAACTTCCTGCAGGTGGTGTTGCAGCGGCAGGCAGGACAAGGAGTCCATGGCGGGGAAGGATTCCCGTTGAGGAGATGAAGGAAATGCCTGCCCTGCGGAACGCTGCATCTGAAAGGCTTGCTGGCCGGAATGCGTATGCCTCCTCGAGGAGGGAAAGGGGTGCAGAACGGTCCACATACACTCGTGCGACATGTGCCTGGGCTGCAAGATATGCAGCAAGGGCAGGCTGGGAAGGTGGATTTGCCTGTGTCGCGATTCCTGGATACGTTGCAAGTGCAAACATCACGTACGATACGGGAAGTGTCGATGCAATAACGAGTGCAGCAATGCGGGCTGCTCCCCGCGGGATGCGTTTCAGGAATCCGGAAATCTCCTTCCATCCGCAGGCGAGAAGGGCTGCTGCGAAAGGAAGTGCAGGGAGTGCGAGTCCAGCTGATGTGGGAGATGCGGCAAGTGAGGCGATGAGGAGGGCTGACAGTGCACCAGCAACAGGCCAGGAGAGGAACCCCTGACGTGAGGAAGTCGTCCAGCCTGCCATGCCCACCAGAAGAGGAATGATGTCGTACGCATAGAGCACTCCACTTCCGCCCGTCGAGAAGAGGAGGTCGGGACCGCCGTGAATGAAGAGGAAATCAGGACTCAGATACTGGAGTGCATGGAGGAGGAAATCCTGTGGAGTGGCGACACTGCCACCAAGAAGGAGCTGTACCATGCCAAGACTTCCATAGTCGAGACTCCATGCCAGAAGGAGTGGAACGAGTGCTGCTCCAATGAGGGCAAGGGAACCTTGGAGTGAGGTTCTCCTCCCTGCAATGGGGATGACTGCGCAGAGGATCGCAAATGCAGCACCACTTCCCCCAGAAAGGGAGAGGATGACCAGGAGTAGACCAGCTGCTGCAGTGGACTTCCATGACCATGCATTCCAGGAACACTGCCCGCCGCCGGCCGGCACATCACGTTGTGGCGCTCGGCGGACTGCTCGCGGTGCTGTGCGCCACGACCGCCGCCGCCACG
>DAIDIX010000041.1 GCA_027451645.1 Candidatus Dormiibacterota bacterium
AGAAATCTACCATGTTGCATCAGGAACATGGAAGCAGGTGGGCTCCATGGCAACGCCACGGGCATTCGCCTCCATTGAGCCTCTCCCAGACGGGAGTATTCTCGTTGCAGGTGGGCTGGGGCTTCACCATACTCCGCTTTCTTCAGCAGAGATGTTCCATGGTGGAAATGGAACATGGTCCGGGATTCCGGCAATGCACTCCGCTCATGCGTTTGCAGCATCAACAGTACTTGGGAGTGGACGCATTCTTGTTGCTGGAGGACTTGACACTACAGACCATCCGACAGCAGCAGCAGAGGTGTTCGATCCATCACGTGGCACCTGGGCTGCAGAAGGCTCAATGTCACAGCCTCGATTCTTTGCCACAGCAGTCACCCTTCCTGACGGCGCTGCATTTGTCGTGGGAGATGGAGCGAGTGCAGATATCCTGGATCCTGCATCGGGAACCTGGAGTGAGAGTGCAGGCATGCAGACAACACGTGTCATGCCAAGCGTGACCCAGTTGCCAAACGGGGATGTGCTTGTTGCTGGCGGACTTGCAGGGACATCCATGCTCGGCAGTGCAGATGTGTATGACGCACATACCCACTCCTGGAGAAACGCGGGACTGCTTCCTGCTCCAGAAATGAATGCATCAGCAGTGTCGTTCTCGAATGGTGAGGTGCTTCTGGCGGGCGGGTCAACGTTCTCAGCAGTGAATGGAGTAGCTCTCACTCCACAGCAGGGAGTCGCACTGTTCCGGCCCCACATTGCATTTCTTGGAACTGCACATGTTCTTCCACCGCAGGGCACGACTCCAGTATCCGGGCTCTCTTTCCTGGGACGTGTTGGCAATGTTCTCCTCACATGGCAGGCACTGCTTCTCGCGCTCCTGCTCTGTGGAGCATGTGGAGCAGTGGCAGTCGTGCTCCGGTACAGGAGACGCTGGCAGCACCAGTCCCATTGATGGGGCATGTGTCTGCTTTCAGGCACTCGAGCAGGGATCGCAATCACGTGTGGCACTGCAGCAGGTACTGGAGTTTCAGGACAGTCCGGGAGCCGACTGCTCCTTCACATTCCGGGCAATGACGGGGAGCAGCTGACGGAGTGAGCGCAGCCGTATGATGCGCTCAGGAATGGCATTCTGGCGGTTCCGCTCATACTCCCAGACATGTGCATCGATCCAGACTCCATGCATGCCAAGTGGCAATGCAGGAGTAATGTCCGAGGCGACATTGTTTCCAACAGTCCACGATTCCTTCGGCCGGATGCCAAGTGTCCTGCACATGCGACGGTATGTGGCAGTGTCCTTCTCATCGACGATGACTACTGCATCAAATGCCTGGAGAAATCCTGCATCCTGGATCCGCTTCATCTGGACTGAGGGATCTCCCTTGGTCATGAGCACCAGCTGGTAGTCCGCACGCAGTGCACGGAGTGTCTCACTGACTCCCGGGAGGAGTGGAGCTTTCCTCTTGAACACCATTGATGCACTTCGCTGGAGCTGGCTCATGATTGTGGCGTCAATGCCTTCTCCGGATTCCTCTGCCATTTCCACATATGCTGAGACAACAGATGTGGAAAATCGTTCTTTCTTGAAACCGAAGGTCGCGACATTGCGCTTGTCGTGCTCGAGATACCTCTTCTTCCACATCCTTCCATTGAGGCCTGTCGATTCAACGAGCTTCTGGCATTCTTCCAGTGCCTGGTCGTAGAGCCATTCCGTGCTCCAGAGAGTATCGTCAGCATCGAAAACAATGGCGCGGCGGAGGTGTGTACGGGCATTTCGCGGTCGAATGACCTCGAACTGACGTGCTGCCATCGTTGCCCCCCTGACTTGTCGGAACATGTCCGGCCCTCAACGTACCAGATTGTGAGGGGTTTCCTCAATGCATCTGACGTAGTATGGGAGCTAGATAGGGATGGACGTGGAGGATGGTCTGTGGGATGGTTTCGGAAAAGGGAAGGAAAGGAGCAGCATGCTTCGAGTGAAGAACTTGCACTGTCTTCACTCTTCAGCTCCCAGCCGACACCAGCAGGGGGATTCTCCATGGAGATTCAGGATGTCTTCTCCATCAGGGGAAGGGGAACTGTTGTGACAGGAACGGTTGCAAGTGGCAGTATTGCTGTGGGCGACACTGTTCGCATAGTGGGGAACGGTTCAGACATCATGTGCCGTGTCGATGGCCTTGAAGCCTTCAGAGCAACGCTCACCACTGCAGAGGCAGGAATGAACATCGGGATTCTCATAAAGTCCCTTGGCAGGGACCTTGTCAATCGTGGCATGTGGGTCCAGTCTGCATGATGTCTCGCCGTTGTCCGTGAGGAAACGGTACGCTCGCAGTGCATGCATGAAGAACTGGGATGAATTGACGGGGAGCAGGTCACGAAATGGGGACTTCCGAGTGAGCAAAGCTGCAGGTCGTGTGGCATTTCGGGACTTCGTCAGGGATCTTGCCAACGAACTTCCTGCTGCGACGGGCTTGCCGTGTCATCTGAGAAGGGTCCGTGTGGCACTTCGCATGCGTGGCAATGTCTCTGCCTATGCTCAGCCTGCACTCTCACGGCTATCCTTCTCCCGGACTACACGGAAGTATGTTGAACAGCTGCTAACACACACAGATGAATCAGCTTCAGGGGAGCTTCTGGACAGGACGATTGAGCAGGCAGAGGTGATTGCCCATGAGCTGCTGCATCTTCGGTTCAGTGCCAGTGAGGCTGAGAAGAATATGGCTGCAGAGGAACTTTTCCCGGGTCTCGATGCATTTGAGGAAGCACTGACAACGGTGCTGTCGCGAAAGGCAGTGCCGTATGTTCTTGCACGTCTTGGCATTCATGGACAGGAAACTGCCATTGAGCTCCGTACTCCTCGTGAGCGTGCAAACGACTACGAGTATGTCATAGTTCCACTTCTGTCCCATGTCCTTGAGGCAGCAGCACACAAGGAGGGAACTACCGAAGATCTCCTCCTCCACAGGCTTGGAGCTGCCAGCTCAACCCTGGAAGCTGCTCACCTTCTCTTTCAGCCATTCCTGGCAGGAACGAGGATAGAGCAGGCTCATGTACTCAGGGAGCTTTTAGGAGTGTTTTCCTGTGCTGCGGATGACCTTGAGACCTACCTCAAGAGTGTGGAATCTGGGCGGGAACGATTGAGTTCGCTCGATGATGTTGAAGAACGCTGCAGGACGAGTGTTGCCTTATATGCGGGCACGCTCGATGGCATACTTCGGAAGTTCGGAAAGCCGACTGTCGAGGGACGCAGAGGAGCAGTGATCCTGCCAGGTTCCGGGACGATACACTAACGACAGAGCTGTCGAAGTGAGGAGACCAGGATGAATGAGCCCGGATCAGCGTGCAGGCAAGTCCCCACGAATCCTGCACCCGTCCTGCAGCGATTTGATGGACGGACTCAGACCACCAGTTCTGTCATGGTTGTACCTCCCCTAGCATTCCGGTTCGATGAGGAGACTGCACAGTCCAATCCGTTCCAGAAACGTCCTGAGGAACTCCGCATGCAGGATGCGGACATCCAGAAGCGTGCACTTCGGGAATTCCGCACATTTGTTGAGACGCTACGTGGAGGGGGAATTCATGTGGTTGAGCTTCCAGGTGAAGGGGATGCCACAGCTTCTCCCGATGCAGTATTTCCCAACAACTGGTTCTCACTCCATCAGGGACAGGATGGAGCTCCTGTGCTTGTGCTCTATCCCATGGCAGCCAAGATTCGGCGGTGTGAACGGCAGCCTGCAGCTGTTCGTGAACTGCTTTCCCGAGCAGGCCTGGACCCGTGCACCACTGTTGACTGTACAGAGTGGGAGACGGCTGGAACATTTCTTGAGGGAACAGGGAGCCTTGTCCTTGATAGGGTTGGCGGCATGGCATACGCTGCAGTGTCACCACGGACTCATGAGCGTGCAGTGGCACTGTGGTGCAGCATTACGGGATACAGCTCGACCCTTTTCCATGCTGTGGATGGTCAGGGAATTCCCATTTACCACACGAATGTCGTCATGGGCATTGGTACGGACTTTGCTGTTGTATGCACTGATGCAATACGGGATCCTGAGGAACGGAAAATCGTGACAGGAACACTTGAGGCAACAGGAAGGGATGTCATTCCCATTACTCTTGCAGAGATGTACAGCTTTGCTGGCAATCTCCTTGAGCTGCAGGGTTCAGATGGAACTGCAAAAATTGTGCTGTCCTCATCGGCATGGAATGCACTTTCTCAAGAAAGGCAGGCACGGCTTGCTGCACATGGGGAGATTCTTCCTGTGCATATCCCTGTCATTGAGGGAATCGGAGGGGGAAGTGCACGGTGCATGATAGCTGAGGTGTTCCCCAGTATTCGCAGCAGTCACTGACTGGTGCACTACTCCTGGGATGTGTCTGGAGAGCGATCCCGGAGCATGCCGTAGAGGAGAATGTCTGTGAGCTCATCAACGAGATGGTTCTGGACTTCGGGGTCAGTGATATCGATACTGAACAGCTGATCCATGGCAACTGGGGATGCGGAGATTGCACTGACTCCAAGGGCTATGATGGCAATGACAAGATCCGTATCGAAACTGCGGAAGAGCCCTAAATCAATGCCAAGTGCAAGTCGCTCACGTGCACGGATGATGACTGGCTTGATGTGCTCAGTGAGATATGCAATGCGCTCTTCTCCTCCATCCTCACGGTCATTCCACATGGTGGCAGTGGCCATCTGGAAGGTGATGGAGCGTTCAATCTGGCCCCGGATGTGTGCAGAGAGGACTGCCTTCGGGTCCTGGGGCTGATGGGGATCACGTACGAGTGGGAGGGTGGCGACACTCTGGTCGATACATGCTCGCCAGAGATCATCCTTGGTAGCAAAATGACGCTGGATGGTGGGAAGCGTCACATGGAGCTTTCGGGCAATTTCTCTGAGGGAAAGTCCTCGCATGCCGTTCGATCTGAGTGCTTCAAGGGCTGCTTCCAGGATCTGATCCCGGGTTACTGCTGGACCCTCAGAGAGACGGGGCCGTCCACGACGATGCCGGATGGGTTGAGACACGGACACTTCGTGATCCGGTGACATTTTTCTCCTTAAAGGTGCAATCTGGAAAGCCAGTCGTGTATTGAGCTGAGAAAAAGGACTTAAGTCACTTCACAACAACGGAGAACGTGATTAATATTGTCATGATTTTACCTAAGTGTGTTGCAAGGTGTCACATGCCATGATGAATTGTGACACGGTGTGTGCGGAAGAACGCTGCAGGGATGCATGGCAGGTTGGTGTGCACTACTGCGCATCAGTCGTTGCCAGTGCTGGGTCGAGCATGGCAGATGCCTTTCTATTCACCTGGTGTGTGTGGTGAAGGTGCCTGCTGCTGGCTCACTCTCTGGACAGTCGTGCCGTAGTCGAAGAGATGACGCTGACGGAGTACTTCACGGACTGTTGCGAGGTCATTCTTGTCACCCGCTGCAGTGAAGCCAAGTGTCCCAGCAGGACCTACTCTCGCAATGCGGCCACAGGGAATCCCGTTCTGCACGAGATCGAGTCGAGCCATCTGGAGCCAGGTCAGGGTGGTTCTGTAGTCATTTGACTCAAAGTGCCGACCATCATAGATGGTGATCCTGTAGCCCCGGGGTTTTGTCTCAGCTTCGGGTATGTGGTCATTCATCGGCGAAAGTGCAACTTTCTTCATGCCGAATGTGCCTGTGCCAAGTGCTCCGTCCGCAGGATTGAAGCCCGAGGGGATGACGAGCCGGCGATAGAAGGCTGCTGCCCGGTCTGAGAAGCTCATGATGTCAGGATCCTCAGTGGAGTGGTACCGTATGCCAAGACTGACAGTGACTGACGGACACTGGACAGACAAACACAGCAATCTGTCAGCTGGAGTGCAATGTTGCTATGCTGTACCCCACAGTGTGAACAGAGGAGAAGGGGATGGCAGTCGCAGCCTGGTGGCTTCTGCAGGGGCCAGGTCGTGGAATCTTTGGCGGTGGAGGACATCCACAGGGGAGTGATCGCTCACTGCATGATGCTCGCCTACTCGGTCTCATCCGGAAGAGTGTGAAGAAGCATGCAGATTCGAGCGCGACCTATCAGACACCTGATGGTGCACGACGCTATGAACCAGAATGGTTCGGACCGTCGAACACGCTTGTCGAGGATGTGCTTCAGCATGGATCTGGCTGTGCATTCGTGCTTGGCACATATCAGGAACCACGACGAGTAGTGCTGGCTGTGGATGAGAAGAGCAGGGAAATCTGCTGCACTGTGTACCAGAAGAACAGGGTGAATGGGTGCTTCACACATGCAGTGCAGGGCATGAGGTCCCGGAAGGTGAAGGAGATTGCTTCCTGGCTCGATGGGATTCTCGCGCCATATGAGCTCAAGCAGGAGAACACCGCAATACTGAGACCATCTGTATCAGTACACGTAATTGCCCTGACGGACCCAGGCACGGGAGTTCTTCGTGGAGCAGTTGCAGTTGACAGCAGGGGCTCATATGGTGTGCTTGCAGGCGCAGCGGGCAGTTCAGCTGTGTGCGAGGAAGTTGGGAGAGTGCTTCTTCGTGAGGCTGAACATGCAGGTGCGAAGGAATGGTTCACGTACGAGCGTATTCAGGCTCTCCTTGAGAAGGAATGTGCTGCCAGGGGACTCCGTCCTGGCAGTATCCATAAGATGGAGCTTCCGGGATCTGACATTCCTGCAGAACCAGTCAATGCTGCTGCACGGAAGGCGGTTGAGGCATCAGGTCAGCGAGTTGGCAGAACCATGGACTTCACTGCAATGGTACGAGGTGGCATGGTCTCGTACTCACGGGACGAGCTTGCATAGTGTTGTGCACCCTGTGCAGGGAGTGCTTCGGTCCTAACCTGGAGAGTGCTGTGGTGCAATACGGTAGGTCCTTCCAGCATCGAGCGGCGGGAGTAAGAGAGCTGTGGGGGGAATCCCCTGACAGCGAAAAACAGCCTGGTACTCGCCTGGAGCCAGCTCAAGTGTGATGGCGCCATCACCTTTCGGCACTTCCATGAGCACAGTGGGAGCTGACCCATGGTTGTCTCCCATGGCAAGGAGTGTCACCTTGCAGCCATCCTGTGCAACAACGAGGTGCGCAGTGGTCATTCCTGCACTGCTTCCACAGCTGCATGCTGCACTGATCACTGGCACACCAATGGCTGTGATCAGGCGCAGGACATGTGACTCCATCCGTCGCATATCGTTCTCCCATACATCGTGGGCTGCACTCTCGGGCCAGTGTACTTTTTCAGAGAGCATCCTGCAATGCAGTAGATTGAAAAGATAGAGTAGTGGGAAAGTAAAGGTTATTGGTGCATGACGTCCAGGTCGCAAGGAGGAGTGCCATGGATGACTTCGAAAGCACAGGATCAGATGGTTCTGCTGTACAGGCCAGTCCAGTATTGACTGAGGATTCCACCGTCGGACAGTGGCTCGACCATCCAGTAGGCGGAGAGATCTTCCGGCGGCTGCTCTCGGAGAGTGGCCAGACAGAGAGTGTGCTACAGCCAGTACGTGGAATCACGCTTGCGAAGCTTGCATCCCTGAGCAATGGCCAGATGACAGATGCAATGGTTGCGGATATGGTTGCGAAGGCAAAGGCAGGCGCAGTGGGAGGTGTTGGGGGTGTGGCAGCTGAGAGTCCTGCACCTCCTGCTCCACTTCCCTGGGTTGAGAAAGTAACTCCTGGACGGTTTCTCGGAAAAACGGTCATTGTCACTGGAGCTGGGTCGGGTATCGGAAAGGCCACTGCTTCACGTATAGCGAGGGAAGGTGGACGGGTCATTGCAGTCGATATTTCCCGTGAACGTCTTCAGGAGTTCCAGGATGAGCTTCATGAGAACCACATTGATACTGTTGCAGGTGACATACGAGATGATTCCCTCATTCGTGAGGTATGTGAGCATGCAGGTACCATCATCGATGGACTTGCGAATGTGGCAGGCATCATGGACAACTTCACGCCACTTCACGAGATGACCGACGAAATCTGGGACCGTGTTCTTGGGATCAATCTCGTGGGAATGATGCGGCTTTCCCGTGCAGTACTGCCCGTGATGCTCAGTCAGGGGCATGGAGCCATTGTCAACGTGGGCTCCGAGGCAACGCTCAAGGCTTCCGCAGCTGGAGTTGCGTATACGACCTCAAAGCATGCAGTCGCTGGCCTGTCGAAAAGCATGGCATTCATGTATGGTCCGCATGGAATTCGGACGAATGTTGTTGCACCAGGAGGAGTGTTCACAAACATTGAGTCGAAATTCGAATCGAAAATGGGCACGGAGCGTGTCAATCCGATTCTTGCAACAATGCCCGGCGTTGCACCTGCAGAGCAGCTGGCAGCCCTCATCACATATCTCCTGAGTGATGACAGTGCGAACATCAATGGCGCAGTCATTCCATCAGATGGAGGCTGGTCCGTCCAGTGATCCACTCATCGGCCCTTCCAGGCAATGTGCGGACCTGTGGAGGCTACCTCCACGCCTCCAAGACAGCTGCAGCTGCAGCACGGCCAACGCGCCGTCCTTCCGGTGCAGAGGCCATGCGGCTCCGTGGTGAAAGCGGATTTGTCCCAAATGCTGCGAGGGAAGCAAAGTCTGCACTGATGACAGCAATCTTCGAAGGGGAGAGCAGGGAGGTTTCTCCCCGTAGTGGATCTGGCGCAGTTGGGGGTGGCGGCATGCTCGTCCGGATGATGAGGACACGGTCAGCACCTGCTGCACGATCTGCATTCGTAAGGGACACAACCCCTCCATCGACATAGTGGATGCCATTGATGCTGACTGGTGGCCACACAGCTGGTACTGCTGAACTTGCTGCAACAGCTTCAAGAAGAGGAACGCCAGAGTGTCGTGTGAATACTGTGAGTTCTCCATTTCCTGCATCGACAGCAGTAATGCGGAGATCACGCTGTGGCCATGTAGAGATGGGAAGGCGTGACTGTATTGCGCGGAACCTCTCCTCAGGAGTTGCCTTGGTCGCTGAGGCAAGGGCAATCTCGCAGACACGTCGTCGTGCCTCCCTGACATCAGTCACGCCAGCAGCAGCTTCACTGAACGTGCGCGTGAGCGCTTCGAGATCGATATCCACCTCGATCTCCGTTGTGCTCGGCCTGCACTGTTCCTCATAGAGCTCCTGTAGCTCAAGACCACTTGTGATCTTCACAGCGACAGTTGCTCCAGCAGAGGTGCCAACGATGATGTCCGAAGCACAAATGTCAGCAGCAAGGTCGTGTGCCACATCCTGAATGCCAAGTAGCACTCCGATCTCCCAGGCGATGCCAGCAATTCCTCCACCGGAGAGCACAAGTGCTGTCATCCTACGTTCCTCCAGCTTCTGCTGCATCCACTCATCTCTACCCGTGTGAAGTGAACATCCATACCCTCATAGTAGGGGAGCATGGCTACTGCACGTGAATGCGCTCGATGAGCTCATGCGGACTGGAGCTCCTGTGAGGGAACTGGGCTGCTGGGAGCAGCAGGAATGGCTGTAGTGCCCCAGTGTGTGAGGAGAATTGGAGAGAAGAAGTTGCCATTCGAGGTAATGCCATTCGGAAGTATCTCGATTGGAAGACTGTGTGAAGTGACAATGATGGTGCAGCTCCTTGCTATGTATTTCCAGGTGTTCGTGCAGGAGCCCGTATATGCCGTTTCACCAGCAGGGAGAGGCTTCCCGTCTGCCACTTTTCCTGTCTCGATAGTTCCGCTGAGCTCAAGATCATGGCCGAGAATGGAAGGGAGTGTCAGAAAGGGAGCCTCTTCTGGTGCAAGCCGGATCCAGGTATTCGCATGGGCTGCAGCAGCTATGTGGCTGATGTGGGGGAGAAAAAGGGACAGCTCATCTGCTGAGCTACGAAGGAAGGTGCCATTCCTGAGAATGAGGAGATCGTAGGTGCCATCTCCTTGGGATGTCGTCACGTGGAGTGCGATATCGGTTCCAGAAATGCTGTACACATCAGTGGTGCAGTCCTGTCCACTGCAGGATTCTTCCGTGATGGTCACATTGTCAACTGCAGCTATCGCCTGTGCTGCATGGGGTATTGAGGCAGGAAGAGGGGAAGAAGGACTGGAGCTGAACAGTGAGGAATGCGGTGAAGTGTGATGCGTCCCTGGCGTAGCCATACTGCAGCTCGAAAGGAGCGAAATGACGAGGGGAAGCAGCAGGCTCCATCGCCGTGGGTGATGACTGTTCATGCATCCATTATCGTGCCAGGATGCCCCATCCTGGTCACTGCCTCCCATAGAGTGCAGTGACGTACATGGAGTATATTGGTATAGATTTCGCTTTTGCTCTCCATCAGGCTGGTGGTCTCCTCATGGCACGCATGATTGGTCTTGTCGGTCTTGCTGCTGCTGTCTTTGCAATTTCCCGTGCCCTGCCCCAGGCAGGGAGAGTGCTCATCCGGAGAAAGACAGCAGGAGTCTCGCCTACCACGTGGGGACTGAGCCTTGCGAGCAGTCTTGTCTGGATCATCTGGGGAATAACGTTTTCCAACCTTCCGAACCTTGTTGCGAACATTGGGATTGGACTTGCTTCAGGTACGGTGCTTCTTATGCTTTCCGTACGTGGTGTTCATACAGGAAAGGCCGTATTGGGAGCAGTGGGAATTGGCATGGTGGCTGCTGCAGGGGCATTCATCTCACATGGGCTTCTGAATGTCATTGCGGTAGCCATACCATCCGTGTACTTCCTGCCACAGATGATCACAGTCCTCAGGAGCAGCAATGTCGAGGGGATCTCGCTTCCAGCATGGT